>CAZIMQ010000008.1:0-15595 GCA_964540495.1 uncultured Candidatus Saccharibacteria bacterium
AAACTTCATGATCCACTCTGCGGCCCACCAGAGAAAAAATGCTCCAGCGAGACTAGCCAAAAGAATCCAGACAGTTCCCAAAAGCTCAGCTTTCCAATCTCGCTGGAACCACAAGGGCTCCAAAACCCCTGCATATAAAAACCAGATACCGAGCGGAATGTTGAGAACAAGCGACGTGACTGCGATCGCTCGCAGCACCCAACCAATAATGTACAATGCTTTCATGCTTTTCAATTATAGCACACATTGTTTAAAAAAGCAAGCAGGCTTTGAGTTTTAACGAGCTTTTGATATAGTATTTATGTTCCTTATGGATGAAGAAACACGAGAATATTTCGAAGAAATAAAAGAGCTCGAGACCGAAAATAACAAGATTTTAAAGAATCTTCAAAAGAGGGCTCGAATTGGCTTTTTTGTGAAAATATTATATTGGGCAATTCTTGCCGGAATAGCCTTTGGAGCATTCTATTTTATTCAACCGTACATAGAAGAAGGAAAAAACGCTTATAAAAACTACAAAGAAGTTGAAGCAAAGGTGAAAGCCTTTCCAACATCGATTGAAGGGTTTTTTAAGTAAAAAATGCCGAGGTAGCTCAGTTGGTAGAGCATGTCCCTGAAGAGGATGGGGTCGGCGGTTCGAGTCCGCCCCTCGGCACCAACAAATCCGCGTAAGCGGGTTTTTTTGTGTCGAGGGAGAAAGCCAAGAGTTTGGCTTTCGTGCGGACTCGAACAGCGGAGCTGTGTTTTTATAGCAATAAAAACAAGCGAGCTGGTGCCCAGACCAAAATTTTTGACGAAAAATTTTGAGTCACGGGAGAGACTCCGCCCCTCGGCACCAAAAAAATAACACTCTTTCGAGTGTTATTTTTTATTCCCCCATCTCGCGAAAATTCCTGATGGTAAGAGTCGCCCACTATTTTCCTCAATCGCGAGTTCCCCTTTCTCTAGCTCTCCCCCAAATTTTTCTTTCAAATCAGAAATATTGTTTTCGTACGCAATTGCAGAGTACCCCGCAGAGTAACCATTTAAAAGATAAAAGACCGGGTTGTCACTTAGAAGTTTTTTTGTATCAGAAACAAGCTCAAGAAGACCTTCTTCGATTTTCCAAGTCTCACCTTTAGGACCGTGGCCGTAAGCCGGTGGGTCTAGTAAAATTCCGTCGTATTTATTTCCCCGGCGAATCTCCCTTTTCACAAATTCATGAGCATCGTCTAAAATCCATCGCACTGCTTCTTTGTCGAGTCCTGAAAGTAAAGCGTTTTCACGTGCCCAATCAAGAGAAGTCTTTGAAGCATCTACATGGCAAACACTCGCACCTGCTTTTGCCAAAGCTACACTCGCACCTCCTGTGTAGCCGAAAAGATTAAGAATCTTAATCTTTTCACCATTAACATTTGACGATTGACCTTTGACTAGTTTTTCCATCCACTCCCAATTAGAAAGCTGTTCTGGAAAAAGACCCGTGTGCTTAAAAGCTGTCGGGGATATTTTTAAAGTGAGCCCTCCAAACTCTATATTCCAAAAATGAGGTACATCTTTTTTATATTTCCAAACACCCTTCTTTTCGTCGCGAGAAAAAAAAGCGTCGGCTTCTTCCCAAAGTTCGCTTCCTTTCTTTTGCCATAAAGCTTGAGGGTCTGGGCGCCTCAAAACATATTGCCCAAAACGCTCAAGTTTTTCACCCTCACCTGAGTCGATCAGTTCGTAATCTTTTTGTTTTTTTGTAATTTCGGTTTTCATCTTAATTAATCTTTAAAGTCTTCACTAGAGCTTCAAAATCCTCAATGTTCTTCTTATCTTCAATATCAGAAGACTCTGGTCTGTAAGGATATAACCTTATAGTGTATTTCATATCTCCTTTTAAAATTTCATAATATAACACACGGAAACTTCCTTCATACTCATAAAAATCGAGACGCAACATTGGTATATTGTTGATCACAACAACAGAACTTTTTGCAGGCTTACCATCAAGCTCTTTTAAAGATAAAATATATTTCTCATAATCACTTTTAGACAAGGTCATTCCGTCAAAAGTTGTAATACCATAAGTAGAGACTGTAATCTGAGGTCCGTAAGCATAACTCTCTGTCTCACCTACATCTGGCTTAGAAGATTTTTGAAGCAACATCAAACTTCCATCTTCTTCATAAGGATACCAACGAACCGAATGTGAAAATTCTAGACCAAGATTATTTGAAATATATTTTTTAGTATTCAGAGGTTTAGTCTCTACAGGCTTTTCTTTTTTCAATTCAACTGAATCAATAATTTTTTCAAATACAGAAGCTCCTATAAATTCCACATCAGAAGAAATATTAAATATATTACCCTTTGCATCAAGTGGAATATAAAGCTCAGTAATTGTATTGCCTGTATTATAGCTATATTCTATTTTGATACCCTTTTTCCCTCCCACTACAACCTCTTCTTGTGAAAATTGTTTTATGTATGACTGTTTCTTTATGTTAGCCACAATTTCATCAATAGTAAGATTTTTTCCCAATGTTTGATTATAGAAAACCCCCTCAGAGAAAGAAAAACCGGTCTCAGAAGATTTTATACTTCCATTTATAAAAGCTCCGGCAACTCTAGTACTTAATTTAACTAGGTTTGGCTCTCCCCACTCTTTAGGGTAATCAAAAGTGAAACTAAATTTATCATCACTAAAAGACAAATAAGCCACTTCGGAATTTGAAGAGGGATTAATATTGCTGTTTTTTATAAAAAAGAACGCCACACCTCCCACAAATGCCAAAACCAATAGAGATATAATAATTTTTTTCATAATTAATGATTTACAAATAAACCTTCCAAATCGTCGTTTTTTAAATCATACCATACCAGCAAACACAGCATCTATCAAATTTTCTACTCGTTTACTTTTATTTATATATCTAATAACATGAAGGAAGTTTTTCGCATATGAACACAACCCTTCTTCTGACCATCCTTAATTGGGTAGTGATGCTTCTTCTTTGGTCCTCTTTTGCCCGAAAAATGAAAGAGGCCAAAGAGTTAGAGATTAGCGCGTCTGATCCAGCAAATCCAAAATCATTAGAAAAAAATAGGCGCGCGCACCTTAAGATAGGACTCGGTATCCTCGCGATCGTCTTTGGACTCCTCGGCGCGATTGCCCAAAAATACATAAACAACCTTTAGGGGTTGTTTTATTTTTTTATAATTCGTGTGGTCACAGCTCGACAGGAAATCGATCCTTACAGGATCAGTACACCTTTTGGATATTTTATTTCGCTTCGCTTATAAAATACACTCAAAAGGTCTTCGATTCCTGCACGCAGACACCTCGTGTCTGCTCGAGGGCACAAACCCTCACTTCGCTCGTATTTGTGCCCTCGGCAGGAATCGAACCTACAATGATCCCTTAGGACGGGACAGTTATATCCATTTAACTACGAGGGCTTACAAACGAAATATACCAAAAAACTCGCCTTACAGCGAGTTTTTTGTTTGAGTTTTGATTCTAATTTAAATTCCTAAAGCTTCCGAAATAACTGCTTTGTCAAATCCCACAGTAATCGCACCTTCAATATCAATTACTGGCACTCCCATTTGCCCACTTTTTTCTACCATTTCTTTTCTTTTTTCCATATCAGTTGCTACATTGAACTCTGTGTACTCGACACCTTTTTCTTTAAAAAAATCTTTTGCCATGTTGCAGTAAGTGCAAGTAGGAGTGGAGTATATGTTTACTTTTTTCATATCTTTTAGTTGTTAAATAATTTAATAGGTATTTATTATACTAATCAAACACTTCTAAAAAAAGTTGACTTAAAAATTAAAAATGTTTTAATCGTCTGTGATGATTATTGTTCTTGGTAGATTTAATGTCATCGCGAAAGAGCGGATAAAAGAGGGGTGGATATAGGAACGAAGGGGTGGTGGGAAGAAACCACTCCAGATATTATCCGGAGAAATAACTCGACAGTTGCAAGTTTGACAGACTCGGAAATCCAAGCCCATATTGATAGGTACGACATGAAATTCGTAGTTACATGGGCAGACAATCCCAACCTGATCACCTTACACCCTACACACGACAACAGACTAGAATTCATTCCCCAAGAAGAATAGTCTGTATTTTTTTACCAAAATTTTAGAGCTTTAAAAAACCTACCAAAAACCCCTTCTTTTTTCTCTATAGGAGCACTTTCCTCTTCTTCTACGATCAAAATCACCTTTTCTCCCTCCTTTGCCACCCCAAACTTGCTTCTAATCTCCTGCTCTATGCCCACAGGCGTTTTAAGCCTTTCTGAGGCCTGTTTTAGCTCTTCTGCTCGGTTTTGCATGTTTGCAAGCTCAAGCTCTGCCTCTTCCTTGTTTTTACGGCTTTCTCGCTCTTTTATGTAAATATTTACCACTCCTTTTGCTAGCAAAAGAGCCAATACCAAAAGAATAAAAACAGTGGTTTTTGAGTATAATTTTTCTTTGAAAATTTGTTTTTGTTGGAACTCGCGCATTTATTTTGTATACTAGACCCGAACTAGCTAATTATAACAAACACAATGCTTTTCAGTGAAAAAACAAAAAAACACCTTAAATTCTTCTTTGCGATAATCGCAATAGTGATCAGCCTAAGTATGATCGGAGCGTCTTTCTACGGAGTACTCTAATTCCTACTCTCCTGTTTTCATCATTTTCAAAAATACGTCATGGGGAATATTTACATTTCCCTTTCCTCTTTCTTTCATCTTCTTTTTCCCTTTCTTTTGTTTTTCAAGAAGCTTCATCTTTCGTGTAATGTCTCCTCCATACAAATACCCCGTTACATCTTTTCGAAGTGCAGAAAGTGATCGTGAAGAAATAATTCTTCCGTTTGCTTTAGCTTGGATTTTTGTCACAAACTGTTGTCTTGGCAAAACTTTGTAAAGTTTTTCTACAGCTTTTTCAGCTTCTTCTTCAACACGTCTTTGGGCCACAACTCTTGTAAAAGCTTCCACAGCTTCGTCTGCGACTAAAATATCCATCCGTGTTACATCGGCATCCCGGAGAGCTTCAAATTCATAAGAAAGCGAAGCGTACCCAGAAGACACACTCTTTAATTCATCAAAGAAGTTTCTCATAAGCTCTCGTAGAGGCATAAAAATTGAAAGACTTGTACGTCCGTCTCCAAAATTTTCAGCTCCTGTCATTTCAGCTTCGTGCTCATAAAGCATTTGATAGATTGCTCCAGTGTAAGAGCTTGGAGTAATAATTTTTACCGAAACCCAAGGCTCTTTAATATTTACAATATCTCCTGACTCTGGAAAAAGTGAAGGGGAGTAGATTGTAATATTTTTTCCATTTTTCAAAGACACTTCGTAAGTAATTGTAGGGGTTGCAATCACAAGAGAAAGATTAAATTCTCTTTTGAGTCTCTCTGTAATAATCTCAAGATGAAGAAGTCCCAAGAAACCACATCTAAATCCCCGACCCAAAGATCCGGAAGATTCTTCTTCGTGAGAAAAAGCTGAGTCAGAGAGACGCAGTTTCGAAAGGGCTTGTTTTAAAACTTCAAAATCATCTGCGTCTTCTGGGTAAACAGATGCCCAAACAACTGGAGTTGGTTTTTCATATCCAGAAAGTGCCGGAAGAGGTTTTCGGAAAAGTGTAATCGTGTCTCCAACAGATGCAATCCCCGGCCTTTTAATTCCAGTTACTATGTAGCCAATTTCTCCTTTAGAAATTTTGTCTTTTGCTTTTTCAAGAGGAGTAAAAATACCAACTTCAAGAGAAATAAATCGCTCACCTGCGATTTTAAACAAGAGTTCGTCTCCTTTTTTTATTTCCCCTTCCATTACTCGCACATAAACAATTACCCCTTTGTGGTTTGAATACTGAAAATCAAAAACCAAAGCTCGAGTAGAGTTTTCATTTAAAATTTCTTCTTTTGGTGGGGGAATTTTTTCTACAATTTTGTCTAGTAACTCTTTTACTCCAGCACCAGTCTTACCTGAAGTTTCTAAAATTTCTTCTTTACTACATCCTAAAAGTTTTACCATCTCTTCTTTTACTTCTGAAATCCGAGCTAAAGGAGAATCGATTTTACTAATTACAGGAATAATCACTAAGCCAATTTTTTTTGCCATTTCTAAAGTTGTAAGAGTCTGAGCTTGAACCCCTTGAGTAGCGTCTACCAAAAGGACTGATCCTTCTACGGCACGAAGCGCGCGAGACACCTCGTAGCAAAAATCTATGTGTCCAGGAGTGTCGATTAGATTTAAAACAAAAGGATTTGAATTTAAGGTGTACTCCATTCGTACAGGACGCATTTTGATCGTGATCCCCTTTTCCCGCTCGAGCTCCATATCATCCAAAAACTGCTCTTTCATTTTTCGAGCTTCAATAGTGTGGGTAATTTCAAGCATACGATCGGCTAAAGTCGATTTTCCATGATCTATATGGGCAATAATGGTGAAATTTCTAATGTTTTGCATGTTGTTCTAAGAGACGCTTACTATACCCGAAAATACCGAAAAACTCTATTTTTAAACCTAAAGTTCAATTTGGTTTGGGGTCACAACTGGCGCTTTCCAAATCTTCCTATGGAGAGTTGTCGAGGTGTCTTTGAGCTCTTTGCTTTCTAAGATTTTTAACACAAAGACTGCAACCGCAATACCACAAAGACCGGACAAAAATCCTTGCATAAAGATTCCTTGAAGTGTGTTTATATCGAAGACTTTATCAAATATATTTAAAGCAATGTATGCACCAAAGCCCGCAAACACAGCGCTCGCTAATCCTTCAAAAGCTGTTCTTTTTATAGATTTTATAAATCCTTTATAATCCTTTTCGAAAATAAACAAAAATATAATTAAGTTTAAAATTGTTCCAAGAGAAAAACCAAGTGGTAGAGCGATCACTTCAGAACCAGGAACCCCAGCAACTTTAAAAAGATTTTCAAAGAAAGAAAACACCTTTGGAAAAAATTTAAACATTTCAAAAAAACCATAAGAGAAGAGAATGATCATAAGCGAAGAAAAGACGTTTATAAAAAGAGGTCTTTTTGTAAATCCTGAAGCGTAGTAAGCGCGAACAAAAAGAAGAACCAGACTTTGTGCAACGGCTGAAATAGAAAAAAGAGCAAAACACGCAGCTGTGAGTTTGGTGTCATTCCAAGAAAAGCTTCCAGAACCCAAGACAGTACGCACAATTTGTGCACGTAAAACTATGAAAAGTCCCATGACTGGCAATGAAAGGAAAATAATATGTCTTGTTGCAACAGTGATATGTTCTAAGAATTTTTTCTTTTCCCCATTTAAATAAAGTGTGGAAAGCAAAGGAAAAGCAGCCATGGAATAACTAATTCCAATAATCGACATTGGCACCGCCTGCAGATTATAAGAAAAATTAAAAATCGAAATCGAACCTGAAGGCATTTTTGAAGCCAAAGATAAAAGAATCGCAATCGCAAGACTACCTACAGAAAGAGTAGCGGTGCGTGGGATTGAGAGTAAAAAAACTTTTGAAACACTTTTAAAATTTACAGGAAAAACAAAATCAGGAATAAGTCTCATTTTGAAAAGAAAAGGTAGTTGAATTAAAGCGTGCAAAAAGGCTCCTAAAACTACGCCATAAATGATTCCAGATAAACCGAACTGCGGTCGGAGAAATATAATACCGAAAATTATAGAAACATTGTAAACCAAAGGACACAGAGCGTATAGAAGAAAACGCCTGTAAGATTGAGTAATACTTGCAAATAAATTAGAAATACCAAGAAAAACTGGTGACAAAAGTAACACCTTTGAAAGTAAAATAATTTCAGATATTTTTTCTGAACCCAAATCTCTAAAAAGACTATTTATGATCGGAGAAATAAAAAAGAAAGTAGTTAAAGAAACAAGAATAATTAAAATAGAAAAACTTGTAAAAACACTATCTACAAAATCTTTCAAAGGTTTATCCCCTTCTTTAATTTTTGTTTGCAAAAAAGGAATCAAAACCGACACAGAGACAAGAGAGCCTATCGAAACAAAAATTAAATCAGGAATACGGAAAGCTGCATAATACACATCCAAAGATCCTGATGCGCCGAAGAAATGGGCCAACATTCTATCTCGAAGTAGACCTAAAATCTGTGAAGCAAAAGTAAATATTGCCAAAAGATAAGCGGCATCATGAATGTCGCTTATCTCTTTTCCAACAAGCCCAAAAAGTCTCTTTACCATTTTTTTTAAAAGCCTAGTTCTCGTTTTGCTCTTCTGTCTCCTCTTCAGCTTGTTCACTACTTGTATTTTCAGACGCAGAAGACTCAATCATCTGTATGGTTTTCTTTAACTCTTCATTGTCTTGATTTGTCTGTTGAACAATTTTAAGTTCATTCAAGGCTTCTTCTTTTTTTCCAAGTCTATACAAACTCAGAGCTTTAAAGTACCGAGCGTTCGCTACGCTGTTATTTAATCCAAGGACTGCATTAAAATCCTCCATTGCTCCATCAAAGTTAGCCAAACTATATCGATCCACTCCTCTCTCGTAACGAAGATTTATGTTTTGAGGGTCTGATGCAATTGAAAGATCTAGGTACTCACGAGCTTTTGCAACATCTTTTTCTAGAAGCGCAATCTGTGCCAAAATCACATAACTTTCAGTGTAATTTGGTTTCAAACTAACTGATTCCAAAAGAGACGCTTTTGTTTTTTCAATATCTTTCTGTGAAAGAAAAACTTGAGCTTTTAAGAAGGATGGTAATGGATCTAGTGGAGTTTTCTTCGACGCTTCATCAAACTTTACCAAAGCACTTTCAAAACCATCTTTTGCCCCCAATGCTCCGAGTCCTGCTAATATATTTCCGGTCGCAATTGTATAGTTCGTGTTAAAAGGATCCAATGATTCAGCAGCAAGAGCGGCTGACACAGCTTCACCCAAAAGAGCTTTTATGTTTTCCTCGGTTAAAGTTTCTAGAGATTTCTCCCCTGCACCCAAAGCACGCAATGTCAAAAAATCAACTTGGGACAAGATTGAATTGTATAGCGGTAAATTTTTCACTTTCACAGCTTTAAAGGCAAGTTGATTTGCTTCAATAAACTGATTCTTAGAAAGAGCTAACACTGCTCGGTTAGATAAAGCAGAAGCAACGATGATACGTCCAAATTCGTAAGCAAAAACAATTGATGCAACCACAAGGATAATTGAGAAAATACTTGAAAACTTCGAAAATTTCGGGAAAGAAGTAAGCAGATCGATCTTCTTCATCATGATGTTTCCAGACGCAACCAAAAGAGCAACTGAAATAGCGTAAATAACAAAAAACAAAACAATCATTGAGTAGTTAGGAACGTACACGATTACACAGATCAATGCAAATATGTTTAGAAAAGCAACAGTTTGGCGCACACTATTCCATTCGTGAGTTGCTTCATGATCATGTTTCAAAAGCCTGTAAGACACCTTGAGCGATGAAAGTGTGAAAATAATCCATGCAATTAATCCCAAAATACCTGTTGTTGCCAGCATTGTAGGTAAGTAACCTACTCCATAAGAAAAATCCACAGACCAGAAAGGAGTAGTATTAAAATCCTTAGGTTTAAATTGACGCCAATCATAGAAGAAAGTCGACGGACCTGAACCTAACAAAGCCTTTTCTTTTAACACGTCTGAGCTAACATCAAAAGTTGCCGACCAAGAAGGTCTACCTTCGATATAGTTAATGCCTAATTTTTGAGAAGCAAAATTAGAAAAATTTGCACCGAAGAAAAAGACTATCGCAGAAAAAATAATAACAGAAAGCACAGGTACAGTATTTACTTTTCTAACAGTACCGTCTTCAGAAGGAATTGGATTTATTTTTTTGTATGAAAATAGATAAAATTTAACCAATACCACACCTAACAAAAATACATATAGAGGAATCTGAATTATTCCAAGGTTTAACTTAAAGCCTGAGACAATTATTACAAAGTACAAGAAACCCATCAAAGCATAAAGCCCTATAGATAAAATGTTTGAATTTTTTCTGTTTTCTAGAAAAGAAAAAATAGCAATAACAAGCATAGAACAAAGAAGTGCAAAGTCGTTCCATCTACCAACCAAAGTATCTATTGTTGAAGGTAAAGACCCAAACAGAGAAGTTGCTTCTGGGAAGAAAAGTCTTAGTAGTTGAAATACGGCTACGAAACTAAGGGAAGCGGAAAGTATTGAGAGGATTATTTTTAAACTCTTTTTTGTGTAAAAAAAGCCCATAATCAAAAGAGAAAACGCAGCAAAAATCAATAAAGAAAAGACTGTGTCACTTTCAAATCCATATCCAAAAAATGATAACTGTTTATTTAGACTTTGACTTGCTGAAATAGCATAAGTAATCGGTAAAATTAACGGAGCAAAGAAAAAGAAAGTCTTTGGAAACACGATGCTTTTATTTCTGATTGTTCTAAAAAATAAAACAATAAGAGAAATAATTACAAATACACCTAAAAATGAAGATTTAGAGTGGGAAAAAGATAGAAAACTCCCAGGAAGTATAAAAACAGGAAAAAGTCCTACTGCCAAAATAAGTAACATACGAACAACAGCAGAAAGTGAGTCTTTTTTTTGTGAAATTACCGTTGTGCTATTTTCGTTTGGATTCATAATTTATTTATCGAGTTAAAATTTCTAAAATCTTTGTCAACATTTAGATTCATTTTATCATAAAAATATACAAAAAATAAACACAAACTGTGGAAGAATTTGAAACAAAAAAATCCCCCGAAGGGGATGCGTACTCGTAAGCCGAATTCTGTTTTTAAATAATCATTTATCTAGGTCTGTTGTCACCAACAAACTCAAGCGATTCTTCCTACCCGAAAGTAGGACACGATCTTGCACACAAGTAAGGGTTTAGCCGTTGCATTTTTATGTTTCCATAAAACTCACCCCGTGAGGGGTGCTCGTTTTTTTCAAAACAAAGCGTCTCTGTTCGCACCTCGAGGATTACTCCTGGCAGGTGTTACCTGCTACTTTTACCGTTGAAGGTAGTGTGTTCGGACTTTCCTCTCTAAAGTTACCCTTAGAGCGATTATTCGATACGCTCTATAATTATACCACATAAACTTAAAAAGTAAAAGTTAGGTTTTAGGACAAACAAACTGATCCCCAATTTTTACTTCGTTAGAAATAGAACCTAAGGGTAACTCGACCACATAAAGAGCGTAAGCTTTTGGCGTAAAAGTTTCTGGATATGAATCAGGGAAGGCTGATTTAAAAGCTACAGCTTTACAATTCTCATCAAGCCATAAAATATCAATTGGGAAATTCATATCTTTCATCCAAATACCTTGCTGTTCTAAGCTATCAAATTTAAAAAACATACCCGTGTTTGGTAATAATTTTTCCCTACCACTTAAACCCTGTTCTCTTTTTTGAGGAGTGTCGGCTACTAAAAGATCGTAAAGATCGCTATATAAAACCATACTAGTACGCGTGTATGATTCGCGCAGATTTTTATATTCAAATCTGAAAAAATAATACGCAACTAAAGCGAGCACCAAGATGGCGAAGAAAAATAAACTTGATTGTTTTCTTCTATGAAACATTCTTTAATTTTACATTGTCTGCATGAATTTGTGAACCAAAAAACTTACTACCGAGTTCCTCAAACTGACTCCCTGTTTTTGTACTAAAAAATTCAATTAAACCATTTTGACTCAAATTTGATTCAATCTCCTTATGTTTCTTTAGGTAGTCTTTAAATTTACCCCCTACTATTTTTCCTTCGGTAAAAATTTTAATATTTTTAGGTAGATTCTTTTTAATCACAGGTAACAAAAATTCGTAGTGAGTACACCCCAGAACGAGAGCGTCTATCTTTTTTGATTTTAGTGTATGTAAATATTTTTTTGTAACTTCCAAAGCCTCAGGGTTTTTCTCTTTTCCAGACTCAACCAAAGGTACAAGGAGGGGGCACGCTACCTGAACGACTGAAGTTTGTTTGTTTCTTTTTTGAATTTCTTTTACAAAAGTACCTGACCGAACAGTTGCGTTTGTAGCCAACACCGCAATGTTTTTATTTTTTTTATTTTCCAAAACTTTTTCAACTGTTGGAATTATTACTCCTAAAACTTTTTTATCTGGGAAATACTTTGGTAAAAATTTTTGTTGAATTTCTCGTAAAGCCTCACTTGAAGCGCTGTTGCAAGCAAGCACCACAATTTCACAGCCGGATTCAAATAAAAAAACTAAGGCTTCTTTTGTAAACTTCAAAATCATAGCGTGCGACTTTTCTCCATATGGAGCACGAGCAGAATCACCCAAATAAACATAATCATACTTTGGAAGTGTTTTTACAATATGTTTTAAAATTGAAAGACCTCCAAAACCAGAGTCAAAGACTCCGATTTTTCCTTTTTTTACTAATTTACTTTTAGAATTCATATTCTTTTCCGATTTCTAGAGCCACAAAATCAATTCCGTTTTCTTTCAAAACATCTTGAGGGTGTCTTTTGGTAATAGCAATACCGATGTCGTTATACATAATATCGTGAACGGGAAAGACCAATCTCGGATTCACATTCAAAGCAAAACTTATTGCATCCCTAATCCGAAGCCATCCCCCTCCAACAGGCATAGCAAGTACATCAACTTTTACATTTGGCACAAAAAAAGAATCTCCGGGATAATACAACTTTTCAGAAATAAAATAACCAGTATTCATTACCTTTCCTCTTTCTTGGTATATTTCCTCGTGCTCTTTCCCAAAACCACCAAATTTAATTCCTTTGTATTCAAAAATTTGAGCATCTTCAACAATTTGTACTCCAAAAATTTCTTCTTTTTCTAAAAGTAGATTTACTGCAGAATTAGTAATAATTTGTACTTGTGGATTATTTTCTAAAATCTTTTTAACTGATTCAATATGGAAGTGATCTATGTGCTCATGAGTAATCAAAACAACATCAAGATTTTTTAAATTATTTTGAGCATCAGTATAAGACCCTGGATCAGTTAAAATCCGAGTTCCTTTCTCTTCTATAAGCAAACAACAATGTCCTAATTTATTTATTTTCATCTTTTTTTAATTCTAAACAAACAGAATTCATACAGTATCGTTTACCTGTCTTTGTTGGACCATCAGAAAACACATGTCCAAGATGAGACCCACAATTTGCACACACTGTTTCGGTCCGCACCATTCCTAAACTTTCATCCACAATTTCCTTAATACTTCCATCTAAAGCCTGGTCAAAAGAAGGCCAACCGGTACCTGAATCAAACTTTGCATCACTGTTAAAAAGTTTGTTTCCACATACCGCACAGTTGTAAAAACCCTTTGATTCTTCGTGTAAAAGTTTTCCAGAATATGGAGCCTCTGTGCCCTTTTCTCTTGCCACTTTAAAAAGATCCGGGTTTTCTTTTTTTATTTTCTCCAATCGTTCTTCTATTTCTTTATTCATTTCTGTATTTTAAATTAACTTACCCATTTAACCTTTTTTTACTGAAACTTGCTTCCCAAAAAATTTATTACAGACAACCAAAGTCTTTTTTTATTTACATCTCTCTTTACTCTATCTAAATGTTTCTGCAAACCTTCTGGAGTTTTGTGTCCTAGCATTCTGAAAATTGAAAAATTCCTTACATCAATTCCACAATACACCAAAACCCCAACTACCCAAGTTGGCACAAAAGGAAATCCCAAAAGTGCATAAAGCCAGATAGGCATATCACAAGTTACATAGACACGCGCAGTTTTTCCTTTCAAAAGCCCGATCCGTTTTCCGTCTACATATCTATAGGCAAAACGAGAGGTAAAATTTTGATCTAAGAAATTTTTCATAATCGCCGGCATAGAGACCCACCAAACAGGGTGTATAAATACAAGCTCGTCAGCTTCTGTAATTTTTGCTTGAATCGCCTCTTTTACAGGATCAGATGGAAGTTCTCTGATATTTTCAAAACGAAGAAAATCCTGTTTTAAATCAGTCTTGTAGAGATCCAAAATCTCAACTTCTACTCCACTTTTTTCTCGTTCTGTTTTTATAACCCCAGCAATAGCATGAGTAAATCCTGTACTTGAAGGATGGGCTGTAACAATTAAAGTTTTCATTTAGTTTTTACTTTCTTTTAAAATAATCGAAACCTTTGTCCCTTGACCCTCGTCGCTCTCTATCTTAAACACACCACCAGAACCTTCGACTACATTTTTTACAATAAAAAGTCCCAGACCTGTACCGTATGTATTTTGCTTTAGAGCATTGTCTGCCCGATAAAACCTTTCTCCCACCCTATTGAAACTTTCTTTTGGAATACCGATTCCTCTATCTTTAATTTCAATTGCAAACAATCCGTCTGGAGAAGTATTTGAGGAAATAGTTACAATTCCATCTGGAGGACTATATCTTATGGCATTGTCCACCACACTAAGAAACGCCATTTTAATTTTATCTTTATCTCCTAAAACAATTTTTGATTCTGGAATACCTTTAAACTCTACTTTAATAGAAGTGATTTTTGCCACCTCTTCTAATTCTTCAATAACTTTTTTCAAAACCAAAATTACGTCAAATGGCACTTTTTCAAACTTTAATTCCCCACCCATAATATCGTCAGCCAAAAGAATTTCGTTGATAGTCTTGTTCATTCTTTCGTTTGCATTGTAAGCGTCTGTAACAATTTTTTTCTGATCCTCACTTATTTTTCCAGCGTCCCCATCCTTTAGCATAGAAAGACCCCACTTAATACTCACAAGCGGAGTACGCATTTGGTGAGCAATCAAATAAATAAATTCACTTTTCTTTTGATCAAGTTTCTTTAACTCTTCATAAGCTTTTCGAAGCTCTTCTGTTCGATCGTTTACCTTTTTTTCCAAATCAGAAGTTAAGCCTTCGAGTTCTGTTGTCTTTTCTTTAACTCTTGCTTCAAGCTCACCTTTAGAAAGTTTTGAAAGCCATTCATCTAAAGAAAGCACTCTTTCTGGAATAATTTTAATCACATCAGAAACAAATTCAGTACTATAGAAGTTTTGTAATTTAGAAAAAACATCATTAAAGAGTTTTTTTGTAATCGCCGCTCCAAAAGAAACCTCAATTCTTTCTGATAAAACCTCAAACAATACACGAAAGATTGAAATCAGCTTTTCTTCTGAGTAAGAAGGATCAGATAGAAAAGCGCGGTTGAATTCCTCAAAATCAAAACTCCCTTCTTTAATTAATACAGACGAGGTTTCACTGTCTTTTATAATTACTTTGTAAATATCTACAAGAGCTTGATCACCCAAGTTACTAGACACATAACCCGCAATCTCATTTAGAAAACTTTCTGCCAAATAAGCAAACCTTTCTTTGTCGGTACCGAAAATAACATAAATCTCTCTTTCCAAGATATCTTTATTTACACTATCTCGAATTTTTCTTCGCAAACTATCAGGGGTTAGCTCTCCTGATTTTTCTATTAAATGCCTATTGATCAAATAGTTTTCCCAATCAAGATAGAGTTTTACATAAGCTTCATTTTTATTTCCATGGGAATTTATAGTTTCTAGACGATAAGAAAAATCATCCCGAACCCCAGATTCAGTAGTTAATTCTTTTAAAATAGAGAAAACTTTCTCTATTTCCAGATTTTTATGTGCGTTATTTTTCTCTGAAGAAAAAAGACTGCTTATGCTTTTAATAAATTTCAT
>CAZIMQ010000009.1:0-14971 GCA_964540495.1 uncultured Candidatus Saccharibacteria bacterium
TAGTTAATCGCCGCTTCTACAGCAGCAAGTCCTGGATTTGCGATAGGTGAAGGGGGAAGTCCTATGTTTTTGTAAGTGTTATAGACAGAAGAAATCTTTTTGTCTTCTGGTAAAACTTTTGGCCACCAATTGTCTTCAGTTGCTTTTGCATACTGAAGTGTTGCATCCATTTGAAGCTTCATACCAGAAAAAATTCGGTTCCAAATCACACCAGAAATCAGCTTCATGTCGCTTGGAGTCGCTTCACGCTGGATTATAGATGCGATTATGAGCACAGAATCAAAATTTAAATTTTTCTTTTCCGCTTGTTTTTTTAGATTTGCAAGTTTTAAGTTGAAACGATCAGTCATTAAAACCCTCATCTCTTTTCCGGAAACTTCTTTTGGCACAAGGTAAGTGTCTGGAAAATATTTTCCTTCAAATTTTCTGTCACGAATCTGATCATAAGCATAAAAATCTTCAATATCTGATTGATCCCAATTAAACCTATCTGCTAAATTCATAGCGATCTGTTCTTTTCGAAGACCTTCTTGTACTTTTACGTAAGCGACAGTTGGGTTTGCCAAAGCTTCATAAAATTCAGCCTCAAAAAGGGAAGTTACAGCTAAAGCGAGTCTATTTTTAAAGTTTGAGCTAACTGAAAAGGTAGAACTGTAGGCACTTATGGCAACAAAAACTAAAACAGAAAGTGAAACCAGTATTTTTTTCATAATTTCATTTTACGGCAATTTCAGATTTATTCAATCTTTTGAATTTACTTCCTTTCTTTGATATCCTTTAGACTTACAAACTTAAAACTAAAAACATGTTTGGAAACTTCCTAGTGAAAAAACTTTTACAAAGCAAGATGAAAGATGTTCCACAAGAAGATCAAGAAAAGATTTTTGCTATGCTTGAAAAAAACCCAGGTCTATTCCAAAAAATTGCTGAGGAATCACAAGAAGAAATGAAGAAAGGCAAAAGCCAAATGGACGCAGTAATGTCTGTAATGAAAAAATACGAAGGGGAATTGAAGAAACTACAACAGTAAAGAATATAGATTATAGAAAAAAATTCTATAAATAAATTTGGTTACCCAGCCACCAAATATTTATGTAAAAAAATAACCGTCTTTGTGGACGGTTGATCAGGATGCTTTTTTCCAAGTGAATGAACTTATTTTGGCTAGAAATTGAGCCAGATCAGTAAGATAAATTGGAACAGAAGGTGCTGTATGGTTTAAATCTTTTCCTATTTCTCCCAGTCTTACATAACCTTCCTCTATATCTCTTTTTGTTTTACCGAAACTTACTCTTAAAGATTGGATCTTATTCCAGCCAAACAACTCCACACCGCCTGTCTGCATTTCACGCAACAAAAGAATCTCGGTAATATTTTTAACAGGAAAGATACAGGTGTCATAGACTCCGTCGATACAAAACCTATCGAACTCCAGGGTAACCCAAGCAAAATGAACAGTATCCATATAAACCAAATATAAAGATAATTAACTTTAAGTCAATTTTTTGTCTTTTGCTCGTTTTTCTGTATGATTGACTGACTAAACTTATAAACTTACAACTTTCAACTTATGAACTTATCGATAGGTATCGTCGGACTTCCAAACGTCGGAAAATCAACACTTTTCAACGCTCTTACAAAAAAAGGCGTTTTAGCTGCGAACTACCCGTTTGCCACAATCGACCCATCAGTCGGGGTTGTACCCGTGCCAGACGAAAGACTTTGGAAACTTTCAGAGTTTAGTAAAACTAAAAAAACAGTTCCAGCGATCGTAGAGTTTGTAGACATCGCAGGGCTTGTGAAAGGCGCGAGTGAAGGGGAAGGTCTTGGAAATCAATTCCTTTCACACATTCGTGAAGTAAACGCTATTGCCGAAGTGGTGCGAATCTTTGAAGACGGAAATATCATTCATGTCGACGGAAAAATCGACCCTATTTCAGACATTGAAGTTATCAACCTCGAGCTCATCCTCGCTGACCTTCAGACAGTCACAAAAAGACTAGGAAATGTAGAGAAAGATGTAAAAAGGGGAGACAAAGTTGCAATAAAAGAAAAAGAAATCTTAGAAAAAATAAATACAGCGCTTCTTGCAGAAAAGCTTGCAAGCGAAGTAGAACTTTTAGACGAAGAAAAAGAAATAATCAAAAGCTTGGCGCTTCTTACTCTAAAGCCGATTATGTATGTGCTAAACAAAAAAGCAGGTGGAACAAACCTCGATGAATTAAAAGACACGAGATGGGAAAAACTTCTAGAATTTTTTAAAGAAAAAAAAGCAACGTACACAATTGTAGACGCAGGAATTGAAGACGAGCTAAAAGATATGACAGGGGAAGAAAAAACTACTTTCAAAAGCGAGCTTGGTGCCACAGGAGACGGAATCGATGAGCTGATCAAAAAAGCTTATGATCTTTTGGGTCTTGAAACTTTTCTTACAACCGGAGTAGAGGAAACTCGAGCGTGGACAATCAAGAAAGGTTCAACTGCACCAATCGCAGGTACAGCAATTCATAATGATTTTAAAGACAAATTTATTCGCGCAGAAGTGATTCCTTGGGACAAGCTTATTGAAGCCGGCTCCCACGCAAATGCTCGCGAAAAAGGCTGGATCCGTACAGAAGGAAAGGAATATATAGTAAAGGACGGGGATGTCGTAGAATTTAAAGTTTAATATCGCAAGATATTTAACTTTAAATTCGGAGATGCCGGAATTTGCCCACCAAGCAAATTGTGGCGCCGATCGAGTTTAGGGTGTAAAACGAAAAGGAAGCCAAACACGTTGGCTTCCTGCTGGATAAATCGGTTCCGGGACTCGGCATTTGCTCTGATAAATCAGTGCGCCCAACGGTTTAGTGGCCAGATCCACACCACCCGTAATATTCGACCTCGGAACTTTAACTGGTAATAAGATAGCAGATACCAGTATTTCTGTCAAGTGGTCATAAATGGTGATGTTATAGAGTTTAAAGTTTAATTTCGTAAGGAATTAAACTCGAAATTCAATCATCCTGGGATTCGCCCACCAAGCGAATCGCAGGGTAAATCGAATTTAGAATCTACATAAAAAGTTAGCCCCGTCTGGACGTGTTCTGGTCAGACCAGGGTACCAGACGGGGGTTGCAACCATGACACATGCCTGACTTAAAGCCAGCTTTCGGCGAACCGAAAAGAGTCACATATGTTTACGTTTGATTTGCAACGAGGCCTGCTAGTGAGGCGTCTCCCAAATAAAAAATAGCATTTCAAAAAATAGTTGTCTAATAAAATTTACCCTCATTATGATGGGGCTGAACCGCAGGCGGGATTTTTTATGTTAAATTTATACACATTGACAATTTTGGATAAACATGACAATGTATAGCGGGTAGTAAATTTTGATCCCAAAAACCAAAAAGAAGACACAATGACTCCAACCAAAATTATCTATTGGCGCGCAGATATGCAACCCCATGATGAAGATGCGTTCGCGAATGTTCACATCATCATTGGCGATAACAACAGGACCATTACGGATTTTAAGAACATGGCCGATGAGCTTCGGGAGACGTTCCCTCAGGCGACAAATGACAAAATCCGTGGAGGAAAGATTTCCGAATCCTCCTCCTATGACGGCCATACCATCATTGCCTGGAACGCCAAAATCCCAAGGGGTGAATATCCTGGCTGGACCCAAAAAGAAAAAGAGGAGCCGCCGTATACTTGGTAACCCACCCACCTGACCACAGGTGGAATTTTTTTATGCTAAAATTCAACACAGGAGGTACAAAACCATGCCGAAAAAAGATAAATTCCGTTTTTCACCACTTATTCCCGCCGCAGACATCTGGAGTGGAAAAAGAAGCATCCGAGAATTGGACCAACCAAATCCCTTCACTTCTGCAGACGATGGGGATATCGATGCTTTGATTGAACAAGAAGAGTTTGAAGGTTTTGACGAAGTTATTGGTCCCGGCATCCTACCAAAAGTAGGAACTGCCCTCGGGGACGAAGATTAAAGCCCCACCACAGGGCTATTTTTATTTTTAAATCTATTGTATAATTTATGTATTAAAAGCTAATAGCTGAAAGCTTAAAGCTCTAAGCTTCTTTCATTATGGACACCCCTAAAAATTTCTTTTTACAAGTCGGGATCATCGCAACTCTTTACGCATCGATCATTAGCTTCCTTTCTTTTTTGTTTAGTCTTATAGACAATGTCTTTCCAAATCCGGAAGCATATTATTATGACATCACAAACTCGTCTCTAAGATATTCAATTTCAGTTCTGATTGTGGTTTTCCCAATTTTTCTTTTCTTGTCTCGACTTCACAGGCGAGCAATTGAAGTACACGTAGAACTAAAAGATTCGAAACTGCGAAAATGGCTTCTTTACCTGACACTTTTCCTTGCAGGAGTTGCTGTGGCAGTGGACGTGATTGTCCTAATAAACACATTTCTTAGTGGAGAAGATTTTCCGACTTCTTTTCTCTTAAAAGTTTTGTCTGTATTTTTAGTTGCAGGTAGTGCGTTTTACTTTTACCTAAAAGATATCAAAGGTGCTTGGGATTTAAACCCAAAGGGCGCAAAAATTGCTTCTATTTTAACTTCAGTAGTTGTATTGGTAGCAGTTGTAGGAGGAATCATCACAATTGGTTCTCCAAGCAAGCAAAGAGACTTAATCAGTGATCAAAACAAAATAAACGATTTAAGTTCAATCCAATACCAAATAATAGAGTACTATCAAGACAAAGGAACTCTTCCAAAAACTTTGAAAGAAGTTGTTGATCCACTACGAGGAAATGTATTACCTAAAAACGTAGATACAGGAGCAGACTACGCTTACGAAGTCACCGGTCCACTTTCTTTCAAACTTTGCGCTGATTTTAAAACTGTCTCAATAAAAGAAAGTGCGAATTCACAAAAAGAGAGCATTGCTTACTATCCAATGCAAGAAAACGAACACTGGACTCACCAGGTGGGGACTACTTGCTTTGATAGAACCATCGACCCAGAACGTTTTCCTCAAAGAAAAGCAATTTAATCAAAAATATCCGGTTTATGCCGGATATTTTTTTTAAGCCGTTTTTCTGATAATATAGTTCTACTTAAAACAATGCATAAATACGACCCGAAAAAGATAGAACAAAAGTGGCAGAAATCTTGGCTTTCTAAAAAGACATTTAACGCGAAAGAAAATTCAAAAAAATCAAAGAAAACTATCCTTGTAGAATTTCCTTATCCGTCGGGAACAGGTCTTCACATGGGGCACATGAGGCCTTTTGTTGCCGGAGATGTCGTATCTAAATATTTTCACCTAAAAGGAGAAAACGTAATGTACCCAATAGGTTGGGATGCTTTTGGATTGCCTGCAGAAAACTTTGCGATCAAAAACAAAGTACACCCGAGTGTTTCAACAAAGAAAAATATTGCCAATGCAAAAAAACAACTCATAAGCTGGGGAACCGGGTTTGATTGGAGTAGAGAAATAAACACCACCGATCCCGAATACTACAAATGGACTCAAAAAATCTTTTTAGAGTTTTTTAAAACAGGTCTTGCTTACGAAAAGTTTGGAGAAATAAACTGGTGCCCAAAAGACAAAACTGGTCTTGCAAACGAAGAAGTAATCGACGGAAAGTGCGAACGCTGTGGTGAAACTGTAGAGAAAAAAAATCTTCGACAATGGTATTTGAAAATCACTGATTACGCAGAAAGTCTTTTGGAAGGACTCAAAAATTTACCCGAGTGGCCAGAGATGATTAAAACTCAGCAGGAAAATTGGATCGGAAAAAGTGAAGGAGTGAATTTAAAATGCAAAATCGATGAGACAAACACACCAATCGAGATGTACGACTCTATTCCTCAAACTTTTTTTGCGCAAACTTTTGCAGTGATTGCTCCAGACCACAAACTTTTAAATGAAATAGTAAAAGGCGCGGAAAACGAAAAAACTATATTAGATTTTGCAGAAAAAATTGTAGAAAAGAAAAAAAGCGGAAAATTTGACCATTTAAATAGTATGGAAGGAATTTTTACTGGTAGATATATTGACTATCCAGCTGGTAACAGAAAACTTCCTTTGTGGGTTGCTTCTTACGCTGTATCGGACTACGGAACTGGAATTGTAAGTTGTAGTGCCCACGACGAAAGAGATTTCGCTTTTGCAAAAAAATACAACATTCCTTTAAAGACAGTGCTTTTCCCAGAAAATAACGAGGAACTAAAAGAAAAAGTAAAAAAATGTGAAGTCTTTTACCGAGAACCAAACGGTATTTTGGAATTTCCTGAACAATTTAAAGGTAGAAAATGGTATGAAGTAAGAAATGATGTTATCGACTACTTAGTAAAAAATAACTGGGCTGACAAAAAAACAAATTACAAACTCAGAGATTGGGTATTTTCAAGACAGCGCTACTGGGGAGAGCCTATTCCTTTAATCCACTGTAATCGCTGTGGAATTGTGCCCGTGCCTGAAAAAGACCTTCCGGTAAAACTTCCAAGTGTAAAAAACTACGAACCTACAGGCACAGGTGAAAGCCCTCTTGCAAACATAAAAAGTTTTGTAGATGTGCCTTGTCCAAAATGTATTGAAGACAGCAAGAAAACTAAATATTTGGTTTTTGATTTCGACGGTGTGATTGGGGACACAAAAGAAGCGACATTAAAAAACTATATAGCTATTGGCTTAGCAACAGACGCTAAAACAGGAGAAGAAAGAATCAACGAATGGTTCGACCGCAAACCAGAGCATATGTCGCAAAGCGAATTTACAAAAGAAGAGCGTGAAGAGAGAATCAAACACACAAAAGAATTTGGCACTTCGCTTTTACAATTTAAAATGGGTCTTTTTAAAGATTTTGTAAAAGAAATCAAGAAACTCAAAAATGTAAAGCTAGCTGTAGTTTCTGCTGGAAGCGCTTTATATGTAAAACCTTTAGTAAAAGAATCTGGAATAAAATTTTCACATGTTTACACAGGGGAAGATTCAATGAAAAAAGGTGACAGTGTTTTAAAAGTTGCCAAAGATTGGAAAATTGATCCAAAAGAAATTTATTATTTTACAGATGCTATTTCTGATTATTACGAATTAGAGCATTTTATAAATCCAAAGAGGATCATCGGATGCGCTTGGGGATTTCTTGGCGAAGAAAAATTAAAAAGACTTTTTGCACCTACAGAAATCCTAAAAAATCCAAAAGAAATTCACAATCTTTTTAAACCTCTTGTCGGAAAAAGAGAAACAAACACCATGCCTCAGTGGGCGGGAAGCTCTTGGTATTGGCTTCGATACATGGATCCAAAAAATAAATCTGAATTTTCAAGCATCAAAGCTCAAAAGTACTGGTCTCCTGTAGACCTTTACTTTGGAGGTATGGAACACACAACTCTTCACCTTTTGTATTCGCGATTTTGGAATCAATTTCTTTTTGATCGAGGATTGGTCACAGTAAAAGAACCCTACAAAAAGCGTGTACCTCACGGAATAATCCTCGGCCCAGACGGCGAAAAGATGAGTAAAAGTCGTGGAAACGTTGTAAACCCTGACGAGCTTGTAAAACTCTACGGAGCGGACACTGTACGGCTCTACATGATGTTTCTAGGTCCACACGGAGCTCAAGTAGCTTGGAACGATAAAGGAATTGTAGGTGCTCGTAGATTTATAGAAAAAGTTTTTGGTCTTTCAGAATTGATCTCAAAAGAAGAATCAAAAGAAGTAAAAATCGCAATAAATAAAACTATAAAAAAAGTAGGTGAGGACATAGAAACTTTTGCGTTCAACACAGCGGTCTCGAGCTTGATGATCTGTGTAAATACAATTGTCGACGAAAAACAAATCACAAAAGAGTCTTACAAAAAGCTTTTAATCACCCTTGCTCCATTTATTCCTCACACTTGCGAAGAACTTTGGGCAAAGCAAGGTGGCAAAAAGAGTATTTTTGAAGAAAGTTTTCCTGAATTTGATGCAAAAATAGTAGATGAAGAAAAGATAAACATGGCGGTCCAAGTAAACGGTAAAACTCGAGCAATCTTGTCTATTTCCAAAGACCTAAGTGAGGAAAAAATCATCGAGGAGGCACTAAAAGACGAAAAAATTTCTAGTCTTTTGAAAGGGCAAAAAATCCAAAAAACCATTGTAATTAAAGGGAAAATTGTCAGTTTTGTTGTATCAAATTAACAGTCATTGACATTCTTTTGATATAATGATAAAAATAAGGTGTAAATTTAAATAAAAGTAAGCCTAAAAAAAGAGAAACATGTCTTCAACACTTGGTTTTAAACCAAAAGCAACAATTAAAAAGTTACTTTCTGCAATCCCTTCAAGGGGGCGGGAAGTTTTGACACTCCGATACGGATTGGGTACAAGTCCAGCAAAGATGACTCTTGAATCTATTGGTGACAAGTACGGAATCACTCGAGAACGAGTGCGCCAGATCGAAAATGCTTCTATTGCAAATATTCGAAAATCTAAAACTTTTAAAGAAGAAGGTAAGATTTTTGACGAACTAAAAGCTTTAGTTACCCTCATGGGAGGTATTGTTTCTGAGGAAGATTTTCTAGAAAATATTTCAAAGAAAGATAAATCTCTTCAAAACCAAGTCCATTTTCTATTAGTCGTAGGAGACCCTTTCAAAAAACTTCGAGAAGACGATCACTTCAAACACCGATGGCATGTAAACGATGCGCTTTCTAAAAAAGTAGAAGACGCTCTTCACAAGCTATACAAAAACTTAAAAGACGACGAACTTCTACCAGAAGCTGAAATAATTACAGAGTTTCTAAAACATCTAGAAGATATAAACGAGGAATACAAAAATGACGAAATTCTAAAGCGATGGCTTTCTATATCTAAAAAAATCTCTTCAAACCCTCTTGGAGAATGGGGAGTTTCTGACTCAAAAAATGTAAGTGTGAAGGGAATCAGAGACTACGCATATCTAGCGATCCGAAAACACGGTTCACCAATACACTTTAAAGAAGTAGCAAAATCAATCGAAAAACTTTTCAAAAAGAAAGCTCATGTCGCTACAACTCACAACGAACTAATCAAAGACAAACGATTTGTACTTGTAGGAAGAGGACTTTATGCACTTGCAGAATGGGGATACCTTAACGGAGTAGTGAAGGATGTAATCGCAAAAATACTTGAAAAACACGGATCTCTTACAAAAGATGAAATCATCGACAAGGTACTAAAAGAAAGATACGTAAAAGAAAACACAATTCTAGTAAATCTTCAAAACGCTTCAGCATTTAAAAAAGATAAACAAGGAAAATTCTCTCTAGTATAGATAAAAAAGAAGTTCAGCCGAAAGGCTGAACTTCTTTTAATTTTTGTGAATTCTTTGATATGATTAATAAATAAATGGAACAAACTGCTGTACAAATATATGGAGATCTTGTAAGCCAGATCCTAGGCTTCGGATATATTTTGGTGATCATTGCCTTACCTATAATTCTTGGAATTATTTTTTTTCAAAGCTTCACTCAATACAAAAGAAATAAATTTATTACTGAAAAAGTAAACAATGCGATCCTTCTGGAACTCACTCCACCTAGAGAAATTTTAAAATCTCCACTTGCAATGGAGCTTTTCCTGACTTCTCTTTATCAAACTTCCGGAGAAACCACTTTCATAGACACAATGTTTAAAGGAAAAACAAGACCTTGGTTTTCTTTAGAGATGACCTCTATGGGTGGGGAAATAAAATTTTACCTTTGGACTTTTGATTTTTGGAAACCAATCGTCACATCTTTCATCTATGCACAATATCCAGAAATAAACATAAAAGAAGTTCCTGATTACTCAAAAAAAGTACACTTTGATCCAAAAGTAAACGAAATCTTTGGTACGCAATTTTTGCTTTCAAAACCAGACATATACCCGATCAAAAGTTACAATGACTACAATTTAGGCGATGATCCAAAAGAAGAATTCAAGGTAGACCCAACAACTCCTTTTTTCGAATATCTTTCAACTGTAGGTCCTGGTGAAGAAATTTGGCTTCAAATAATTCTAAGATCTCACAAAAAAGACAGGGCTGAGCCTGGAACTTGGTTTGGTAAAGTCGACTGGCGTCACGCAGCGAAAGAAGAAATTAAAAAACTAAAAGGAAACGATATTCAAGAAGCGGGGGAGATTAAAATTTCTGGAGTTTCTCTCTCTAAAGGAGAAAAGGATGTGATTGATGCAATCGAGCGAAATGTGTCAAAACTTGCTTTCGACACAGTAATAAGAGCAATTTACGTAGCTCCAAAAGACAGATTTAACCCTATAAACATAGTAGGACTCCTTGGTTCTTTTAGACAATACAATACAGGTAACTTAAACAGCTTTACTGTAGACGGCCACCATATCACTACTTTTGACTACCCTTGGCAGGATTTTCGAGATTGGAGAGCTAACAAAAGAAAAGAGCACATACTTCATTATTACCAAGGCCGATCTGCGTACCACCCACCACACAATAGTCACTACTTCACTTTAAACACAGAAAGTATTGCAACTATCTACCACTTTCCATCTAAGACAGCAGGGACCCCTTCTATCAACCGTGTCGAAGCGAAAAAAGCTGAACCGCCTACAAACTTACCTATATAAAATGATTGAAGAAGAAAATTTACTAGAGAAAATTCTAAAAAAATTTTTACTACCATTTTTAGTGGTACTAATTTCTATTTTTGCTTTATTCCAACATGTTTTTATAGGGCACGGAATTGAACTTGATCCACCAAAAATAATTTCTTTTGAAAAAGGCCAAAGCATACAGTCTTTTGCAAAAGAATTAAAGACAGAAAAAGTAATTTCATCTCCAAGTCTACTTGTATCAATGATCGTACTTTTAGGTAATGAAAAAAAAGTACAAGCAGGTTCTTACTTTTTTCACAAAAGCGACGGAGCTTTTTTTGTAGCTAAAAGATTGCTAGCGGGCGATTTTGGCATTGCTCCTGTAAAAATTACATTTCCGGAAGGTTTCAATCGATTTCAAATGGCGGAGAGGCTTACAGAATTTCTCCCAAACTTCAACAGTGCCTTGTTTTTAGAAAGAACAGAAAACCTAGAAGGTACTCTATTTCCAGAAACATACTTTTTCATGTTAGATGATGACCCAAATACAGTTATTGAAAAACTTACCGATACTTTTGAAGAAAAAATCGACGAGCATTTTAAAGAAGAAAGTAAAGAAAAAACATGGGAAGACACTCTAATACTTGCTTCTATTGTAGAAAAAGAAGTGCGTGGAGAAAAAGATAAAAAAATTGTTGCGGGTATATTCCAAAACCGTTTAAAAATTGGTATGGCACTACAAGCAGACTCTACTCTAGCTTATGTTACGGGCCGAGACTCCTATAATCTAACAACAGAGGATTTAAAATCAGAAAATCTTTACAACACATACAAATACAAAGGCTTGCCGCCAACACCTATTGGAAATCCCGGAATTGAGTCCATAGAAGCTGTTTTAAACCCAACTCCAAATGATTATATTTACTTTCTTACAGATAAATCAGGAGACGTATACTACGCAAAAACTTTTGAGGAACACAAAAAAAACAAAGCAAACTATTTGCACGCTTATTAAAAAAAATAAACCCCCACGAATTACTTCATGAGAGTTGGGCCGATGCCGAGAAACAAAACAAATGTGACAACAGACACGTATGCCGGTTTTTGAAAAATCGGAAAAAGACAAGCTAGCGGCACAAGGGCACACGATGTCAGAAAACTCGTAACAAGAAAGAGCGTAGTCATACGATTTAGTAATATACATTAAAAATATAAAAAGTAAAGAGATAAAAATACAACCCTTTTTTGGGTTGTTTTTAAAGTCCGAGTTCTCTTCTTTGGTATTAACGAAGCGCCGAATGATGGGCATGGTGACCAAAATCAATATCTTCAGGGCAACTCGTCAATCCTCCTGAAAGATAATCTCCTTGAGGACCCAAGGTTAGCCCAATTGTATCAGGATTACGGTGACGTTCACGAAGTACAGGTCTATGAGAGTCAGGGTACATGCCTCCTTGACCTTCGACAGGGAAAAGAGCTTGCTTTTTCATACATCTTAAATTGTGTACCTCAATTTGTAATTTTGCAATATGTAGTTATGATAAAACTGTGCACAAACTAAAAGACCAAAAAACTATATATGTCGGACTTTCTGGAGGAGTAGACTCTTCTGTTTCTGCATACCTACTTAAAAAAGAAGGTTTTAATGTTGTGGGAGCGTTTATAAAAATTTGGCAAAGCGAATTTGACGAAACTTGTACATGGAAAGAAGACCGGCGAGACGCGATGAGAGTTGCGGCTCACCTTCAAATTCCATTCGTAACAATCGACCTTTCCGACGAATACAAAAAAAATGTAATTGATTACATGATCAAAGAGTACAAAGAGGGGCGCACTCCAAACCCAGATGTCATGTGTAACAAACAAATAAAATTTGGGGTTTTCCTAGAAAAAGCTATTGAAATGGGTGCGGATGCAATAGCGACGGGACATTACGCGCGCGTAACGCGCGAAAGCTCAATAGACAAGTCAGAGTTTTCAAGTAAACAATACAAATTACTTAAAGCGAAAGATAAAGCGAAGGAGCAAAGTTATTTCCTATGGACTTTAAACCAAAACCAGCTCTCAAAAGCTTATTTTCCTGTAGGGCACTTAGAAAAAGAAGAAGTGAGAAACATTGCAAAAAAAGCAGGGATTCCCACCTTCAACAGAAAAGATAGTCAGGGACTTTGCTTTATTGGCAAAGTAGATTTTAAAGATTTTCTAAAAAAATATATTAAAGAAGAGGGGGGCAATGTCTTAAATGAAAAGGGTGAAGTGATTGGTACTCACAGTGGAGTAGCTTTTCTAACAATAGGCGAGCGACACGGATTCGAAATCACAAAGAAAGGCACAGACGACGAACCGCTTTTTGTAATTGCAAAAGATATTGAGAAAAATACAGTTACAGTCACAAGTAGAATCAAGAATTTAGAATCGGGAATCAAGAATGAAAATAAAATAATAAAAATAACCAATACAAATTGGATAAACAGGGAGCCAGAAAAAGAAAAAACTTACGAAGCACAAATTCGCTATCACGGAGAACTTTTGAAATGTAAGATTCAAACAAAGGAAAGTGGTGCTGAAATTATTTTTGATAGTCCACAAAATGTAGCAAGCGGGCAATCGATTGTGGTTTATAATGGTGAGGAATGTTTGGGAGGAGGAGTAGTTAATTAAAGAAGGTGATAGGTTATAGGTGTTAGGTGATAGTAAAAGCAAATGAAAACCTTTAAAGAAAAAGTCCTCAGCATAGTCTCAAAAATTCCAAAAGGAAAAGTTTTGACGTACAAAGAAGTTGCCAAGAAAGCTGGCAACGAAAAAGCAGTGCGTGTTGTGGGAAACATAATGGCAAAAAATTCTGACAAAAATATTCCATGCCACAGAGTAATCCGAAGTGACGGAAAAATTGGTAAGTACAACGGTCTTCAAGGAAGAGATAAAGAGAGTATTTTAAGAAAAGAAGGGTTTGTAAAATAATTCAATAATCAATTTTCAATATGTACAAGAAAGAAGATCTCGAGAAAATTGAAAAAGAAATTCTAAATTTAAAAAAATCTCCACTTTTTAAATACAGAACAGAAAACAACTATCTACCGGTCATTGGAGAGGGAAGTTTAGAGGCAAAAATTATGTTTATAGGTGAAGCTCCCGGTAAAAACGAAGCCCTCACCGGTAAACCTTTTTGTGGTGCTTCTGGAAAACTTTTGAATGAACTTTTAGCTTCAATAAATTTAAAAAGAGAAGATGTGTACATCACAAACATTGTAAAAGATCGCCCTCCAGAAAACCGCGATCCAAAAGAAGATGAAATTAAAATTTATGGACCGTTTTTAGACAGACAAATTGAGATCATAAACCCGCAAATTATCGCAACTTTAGGTAGATTTTCCATGCAATACATCTTTGAAAACTTTGGACTTGAAAAAGAACTTGAGCCGATTTCCAAGATGCATGGGAAAAATTTTGAAATTAAAACCAATTTCGGAAAAGTAAAAATTATTCCCCTCTACCACCCAGCCGCAGCTATCTACAACCAACACTTAAAAGAAACTTTACGAAAAGATTTTCTTTTGTTAGAGTTTGCATAGAATACAACCCACAGACCTATGAATAACACGGAAATCTTTCTTCTTTGCTTTGCCATCGTTTCAATTTTCTTGATTTGGCTGTCAATTAGGCCAAAAAAGCAAGAGCAACCGACCTTTCGTACCACCGAAAGCCACGAGTGTATTCCTCCAGAAGGCGCACGTATAGGCGTTGTTGTTGAAAACGCATTTACGTATGCTAGCGCAGACGGCATAAGCACTCTCAAAACACTTCATGAATCCCTTCTCTCGGACCACAAAGCTCTCTTCCGAATGGAGACCGGATTAGGAGTTGAAGAAATCATCGAAAAATTGCGCCCATCAATCACACCATTCGTATGGGAGTACCACGCCTGAAACCCTCAGGTGTATTTTTTTGCCCAAAATGGTATAAAACAGACAGAGGAAACTACTATGGCATTTAAACCTTTTATAATTGAAAGAATGGTTTCGGGATCCGCGGAGGGGAAAATTGATGGCGGAAGACTAATCATCACAATTGTCCCACCGAAGGAATTTGCTCAACATGAAGGCGACAAACTAGCAGCCATCATTTTCAACAAACTCCCACCTGGAACCACCCTAACACAAGTACACGTTGTACTCAAAGAAAGCGTTACGACCGGAGTCACAAGAATGTGTCGACTTGTTTTCGAGATTTTTGTGAATGATAAACCAAAAGGCAATTTTGCCTCCCAACCAGTTTCTCAAGCTCTTTATGAAGCTCTCATCACAGAAGGAAACTAACCGCCCAAAGCAATTTGGGCTATTTTTATACTTAATTTTTTAATACTTTATACTTAATACTGTTTACGGTATACTTTCTTCCATGACCACCGCAGAAATACGCCAAAAATTC
>CAZIMQ010000010.1:0-4729 GCA_964540495.1 uncultured Candidatus Saccharibacteria bacterium
GTATCTCCCTTTTCTGAAATAGCATACCCCATCTCAATCGCAACATTTGGGTTCATTACTTTTTTACCGTTTTCCGCTAACGCTATAGGTGTTACATCTCCAATAAACAAATTACTTTCAGTAATTTTTTGTAATATTGTATCTGTTATTGAAGGTGAACCTAATACCCCTTTTGTATCATGATCTATTTCTAATCTTTCGTCTAATAAAATTTCATTCCCAATTTCTTCAATGGCCTCCGTTAAACAATCCTTAATGAAGTGCCTGGAGATCTTACCATCTATATCACTTTGCCAAGACCAGAAAATTTTCATAATTTGTATTATACAATTAAATATTAAATTCGAGGGCTAAGGGGGTCAGGCACGATTTTATTTAAAACTCTATCCAACTCTAACATCCATACCTGTACTACCTAAAACGTTAGCTACTTTTGTACATTCAGAAAATGTGCCTTCATAAACAGTAACATTCCCAAATTTTTCCGCACTGTCTGCAAGATTTTGAGCCGTAATATAATCACAACCTATAGCAATCATGATCCGATCTACAACTTCATCATATGAATGACAGTAACAATTAAACAACAAAACTTTCCATATTGATTTTATATCTAACTCTTCAGATAAGAGGGGAGTAGGAATATTTTTCACTTTTGTATTTCCGCTCATGATCTTTATTTTACAATATAAAATAAGATCTGTGATAATTTTAGTTTTCAATACGGACACATATCCCATATATAGAATTCTTTGTAATCCAGCCATTGATCCTTCCTTTGTTGTTTCCAATTTGGTATCTGTCTCCCTGTATCGCTTTGATTATGTGAAGATATTGACTTCCGTTTACTTTACACAAGACAATATTGTCTTTGGTTAGTTCTTTGTTCAAAATAGGTTCAACGGTAACTAACTGACCAGAATTTATCTTTCCTTGCATTGAGTTACCCCGAGGTCGGAATTGAACAGTATCACCTTCTTTAAGTTTTTGAATGTAGTGTGTTGCCCAGCTCATGAGTTTTATTTATTTTAAATTAAATTTATATTATTTTAATCGCAATTATATATGTGACCCTACGGAGAACCGCGAGTACGCTTTCGGTCAAGAACATTTTTGTCGCCAGTCGCTCCAAAAATTTCTCGACCCTGGATTTTCACCCATTTTTGCTAAAATGTGTCCCGAAAATCCTTTCGATTCCCCGTAGGCTCTACAAAAATATACCTAAAAAATGCTACTCATTTTTTTCCTTATTTTTGTGACCCTACGGGGAATCGAACCCCGATTACTGCCTTGAGAAGGCAATGTCCTAACCGTTAGACGATAGGGCCAAATTTATTTTATTTTCCAAATTTTTCTTAATTGCTGGTGAAGGCAATGTTCCGACTCGCAAAACCTCGCTGGACTGCGGTTTGTAGCCAATCGCTCCGCTCTTGGACAAACCGGGAGCCTAACCGTTACCTGCCCGCCATTGTATGCGACTTCAGGCGCTGGCAGGCGGGGACGATAGGGCCAGAAAGTTAATACAGATTAACAAAAAACCCTATTTTAGGCAAAAAAGGATATTTTTAAAATGCGAATTTTATTAATAATTTTAAATTTAAAAAAATTATCCTCCCGATCACAAAGTGACTGAGAGGATTTTGACTCTTTGAAATCCACACTTGTTTAGTAGCGACGAAGGAATTTGGAAAGGGTCCTCGATTCGCAGTTGATTATCCACGCCTCACCTTTTTCAATTGCACTAGAGGGGAAGTCTGTAACCTCGAGTACTCGGCTACCAAAAGCGGGAGGAAGTTCTTCAGTGTATTCAAGATGGGTAACTAAGATAACCACATCGTTTTCCTCGTGACTGAGGAGGAGTTCCAATACTTCATCGACCTTGGGCGATCGATTACTTGACGACCACAACACCTCGTTTGGTTCAATTGCTGTCTCGAGGATTTGGCCGAGGATTTCAGCACTTTGCACGGCCCTCGTAACTGTAGAGGTAAGAATGAGTGGCTTAACTCCGTTGGTGTGTTTGGCTTTGATTTCAACCCCCAGAGCTTCAATTTGGTTTCTACCCGGTCCATTAAGGTCGCCAGAGTTTTCGTCGTAAGCTCCGTGACGGACAATAATCAGTTTTTTCATGCGACGTTATTTAATTGTGGTGAATTCTAGGTGCCGCCTAGACGGGTTCATTTTCTCTTGTACGCTAACATTAAATAATGATTTCGTAAATAACTAAATATTTAGAAAATTTGGTAGTTAAAAACATTTTTAAAAAACTATTTTTCCCTAGAAGTGGAAGATGAAATTGCTGACATTGTTTTTACTTTGATCTGTCTTTCTAATTCTTTGAATTTAGATATGGATCGTGGTTTTAAATCCGTGATGGACAAATGCTACGGAAGAGACAAAGATCGTTTCGAAAAGAAATAAATTTTTTAACTTAAAATCTCCTCTTAATCCCTTATCTTCATTACAGCGTACTAGTACGCTGATACATTAAAATTTAGTTTTAAAATTAGGCAAAAAAATAACCACCAAGCTTTGAGGGCTTGGTGGTTGTGTGTCAGATTTAGGCTGGCAATCTCGGCGGTTTTAACGTCCGCCGAAGATTGTTTCGAGAAGATCACCGATACCGCCCTTCTTCTGTGGACCGGTGTAAATCCTGAACACGGGGATTCCGCCATCGGACCCGGTGATCATGTCCAACAGCGCTCCGAGTTGGGCAAAATCCATACCTTCCTCAGGCTCCTCATTTTTCCAGGTGACGACTTGGCCACCCTCACGGATTCCAACCATGGAATCCTCAATGTCGAATTCCAATTTCACGAGGCTCCAGAAAATCTGGAGGATTTTAACGAACTCGTCGTTGACCTTCTTCGCTTTTTGTTTTTCCGCGATGATGGCGTCAACTTCCGCCGGCCACAGCTTGGGATCGAGATCTTTCCCTGCCAGGAGTTTTGTTTTTAACTCCGTTTCCAAACGCTCCGCTTCGGCGCAGTGAGCGTCGAATTTTGGAGCACCTTCTTTTTTGATTTCCATCATCAAGCCCCAAAGCTGTTTGAGCTCGTCGGGGAGTACCCCAACGACGGTTTCGCCTTTGGCGACAGGGGAAATTGACAGTTGCACATTTTCGAGTGGGAACTCGGCGACACGTTGCAGTAGTGATTTCATGACTGGATGATCGGTTGGTTGTGGTGTGATGATGTTCAATGCAGGTTGCTTTGGGCCGGATTGCTTTAGCTTAAATCTGAAAAGAACATTGCAAGTTTATAGCATTTTTAATATATTTTGTCAAACGACAATAAAACAAATTGGTTTTGTTTTTTTATGTAACAGTGTACTAGTACGCTATTACATAAAAAATAACCACTCCTTTTACGGGGTGGTTTGTAGGATCAGTCTCGGCTCTAGATTGTAGATAATAGGGAACCGGGCGTAGAGCTTTTCTATGAGACGTATGTGGTATGCGTTGGGTTTCCTGGGATCAATACCACAAAGTGGCGCCTGTGTGAACCATGTCGCCCAAAGATCAGTCCACACCTTGATAATTTTTTCCAAAGCAATTTTTCTTCCTTGAGTTGCCCAAGAGATAAAAAGCATCAGGAATTCCGCGGTAAAAAGTTCGTTGCCTGGTAGGTTGAATGTTTCGTACTGACGTTCGATTTCTCGCGCTTCGTCTTCGGTCAGCCCGAGCTCTTGGAGCTTCCCTTGAAAATCATTATAAGAGGTGATGTGTATCATAAAAAAAGAATTGAGGTGAACCGCTTTAATTATACATCAATAAAAAATATCCGACGTGTTTGGCTAGAAGCCAAAGTTCTGTCGGATTCGTGTGAATTCCAATCTTACCTCTCCATTTTTTGGATCTGGTTTTGGTAGTTGGCCTCCTGGGTGTTTGTAAATTTCTAGAATTTCTTGGATTTCTGACAGAAGTTCCCATAAGCAAACTAAGTTTGCCGAGGCTGTGGCCGAAACAAAAAATCCAACCACAATCTCTGGTGAAGCAAATCCGCGAGCCAACACAATAATTTCGAGTGCAAGGTTTTTTTCAATGCCTTGATGTGCTTCATGCCGTCTTGAAAATTGATCCAAAATTTCCAGGAATTCCTCTTCTCTTTTTGACAATGTGTAGAAGGGAGATTTCATAAGAAAGTGTGACTACATTAAATATACACGAAATTTTATAAGAAAAAAAATTCCAAACCTGAGAGGGGTTTGGATTGTGGTTATTTTGTTCTAAGTAATTTTGCCAGAATCGCGCGGGCACGCTTTTTAATGAGTTGTTTGGTATAGTCTTGAAAATTTCTTTTTCTCATTATTGCTCGTGATGCACTGGTGAATGCTTTTCCTGGAGTGGTTTTGTCACCCCGCGCCATTCCTTTTGTGAAAAACTCTAGCGCTTTACGAGCGAGAGCGTCGGCCTCATTTTCTATGAAGTATTGGTTCATAGTGTAGTGTAGTTTTCTGAAAAAACTACACTACACAAAGAAGCTTTACGCAAATAGGCTTTCTACCCCGAAGCAAATTTGATTACAAATTGCTACGGGGCAGGCATTCACTACTTTTATTTAAAACAAACTCTCGAGTACTTCTTTGACATCATCGCTGTTGGCGTTGCCTTTAGCTTCTTTGATCACTGCTCCCATGAGCATACCCATTTTTGCTTTGTCAGTGATACCGAGCTCTGCTTTTTTTGCTTCCGCGATTTTTCGGATTTCGTCTTTACTCATAGAAGCTG
>CAZIMQ010000010.1:4739-13287 GCA_964540495.1 uncultured Candidatus Saccharibacteria bacterium
AGAAGCTGGTAGGAAAGTTTCTATGACGGCAAGTTCTGCTTTTTCGTCTGCTGCGAGGTCGGAACGCCCACCTTTTTCAAATTGTTCGATAGAATCTTTTCTTTGTTTTCCGAGGCGTTTGATTACGTTTAGGCAGTCTTCGTCGGGTAGGGTGTCTTGAGGGGTCTTTCCTTTTGCTACAAGCTCATTTGTAAAGGCCGCTAAAATACCTCTAAGTACTCCGAGTTTTACAGAATCTTTTGCGATCATTGCTTCTTTGATTTTTTCTCTTATTTGATTTTGCATGGTTACATTTTAATCTTTTTTCGAGGTAGTGTAAAATATGAAAAATGAGCATAAAATTTTTACAGTTAAACGTAGAGAAAAAAGCACATCTAGAAAATGTGTCAAATTTTTTGAAAGAAAATGATTTTGATGTGTGTTGTTTTCAAGAAATGTATGAAGAAGATGCTAAGTTTCTGTCCGAGCAATATGGGTATTTTTACGTAGCAACTTCAGGAAAACATAAGTACGGGGACAGTCCGGTTGTGTTTTCAAAAACACCTTTTGCTTGCACAATCGAAGAGTTTCTCATGGGTACTGATGAACGATATTGGAACGGAGAAGGTGGTAATTTTATGCTTTTAGATGTAGACGTAGAAGTTTCAGGTGTAAATTATAAAATTTTAAATACGCATTTGCCTGTAAATTACCCTGGGAATGTTATTTCAGAATATCAGAAAGATTGTTATAAAAAATTAAAACAAGTTTTAGATCAAAGAAAAGAATTTTTATTTTTAGCAGACACTAACTCTCCCAGAGGTACTTTTATTTTTGATGATCTAGCAAAAAACTATAAAGATAATATTCCACAAAGTTTATCTTCTACTTTGGATCCGATTTTACACAGAGCAAAAGATATTGAATATGTAGTAGATTCTGTGTTTTCTACTAAAAATTATGAAGTTTCTGGTGTGCAAATCCATGAAGGATTAAGTGACCATAAAGGAATAATCGGGACACTCACGATAAAAGAAAATTAGCGGTATAATGTTTGTAATATGGAAATATGGGTAATAGTTGTTATAGGTTTGGTGATCGTTTTGGGGAACGCTCTTTTTGTGTTCGTGCTTTTAAAGAAAAAGACTGAAACTAGAGAAGACGGAGCAGGTCTTCAGCTCATTCTTTCTCAACTCAATGAAATCAGTCGAACTGTCGACAGCAAACTGACAGAAAGTTCCAGAGAGATGCAAGACTCTTTGAAATTTCAAACAGGGCAGTCGATCAAAATTGTCCAAGACGTTACAGAAAAACTAGCCAAGCTCGACGAGACAAACAAGCAGGTGGTTTCTTTTGCAGACCAACTTCAAGGACTTCAAGATATTTTAAAAAATCCAAAACAAAGAGGGATTTTAGGGGAGTACTACCTAGAGACTCTTTTGAAAAATGTACTTCCTCCTGGAAGTTTTCAAATGCAGTACCCGTTTAAAGATGGGACGATAGTGGATGCTGTGGTTTTTGTAAAAGAAAAAGTGATCCCGATTGACTCAAAGTTTTCTCTTGAAAATTACAATCGTCTTGTAGAAGAAAAAGACGAGACTCGCAGGGCTGAATACGAAAAAGAATTTAAAAACGATTTGAAAAAAAGAATCGACGAAACTTCAAAATACGTGAAGCCTTCTGAAAACACTATGGACTTTGCTTTTATGTTTATTCCACACGAAGCGATTTACTACGATCTTTTGATTTCTCAAGTCGGGGCGGTAAAGGTAAATACCAGGGATTTGATCGAGTACGCTTTTAAAGAAAGGCGAGTGATAATTGTCAGTCCTACTTCTTTCTTGGCGTACCTCCAGACGGTTCTCCAGGGCTTAAAGGCGCTTCAAATTGAGGAGACGGCAAAAGATATCATAAAGAGGGTAGAGGACCTGGGTAAGCACCTAAAGGCCTACGAGGACTTTTTTGGCAGTGTCGGAAATGCCCTTGGAACCACTGTAAACCACTACAACAAGGCCTCCAAAGAGCTCTTAAAGATAGACAAGGATGTACTTCGGATCACAGGGGAATCAATAGAATTGAAGCTTCCAGATGTCTTAAAACCTGAAAAATTCGAGGATTAAAAAGGTCTTCCTTTCTGTTTAAAATAGGGTTGCAAATTAAAAATAATAGGGTAATATATACCCCATGCCTAAGAAAGCGACAAAAACAACAGAAAATAGCGAATTTGCAGTAATCATGACTGGAGGAAAACAGTATAAAGTTTCTGTTGGGCAATATCTTAAAATTGAGAAAATAAAAGGGGATTTTAAAGAGGGTGACAAAGTCACTTTTGACAAAGTCCTTCTGGTAGACGACGGTTCAAACACAACTATCGGTACTCCACACATTGAAGGGGCTAAGGTAGAGGGAACAATTCGAAAGATTGGAAAACTTCCAAAGGTTACAGGTATGAGATACAAGCAAAAGTCTCGAGCTGGAGGTACAAAGTTCGGACACAAGCAACCTTACTTTGAAGTAAATATTGATTCGATAAAATAATAAACAAAAAGCCGGTCGACGTAGTCGACCGGCTTTTTGTTTTGGTTTACATTTTTATGTTTTGTGGTATTTTGAAAGTCTATGAAAATAAAGTTCTTTAAGTTCTTTCCGTGGAAGGACTTATTTATGTTGCTTTTGGAGGTGCTCTCACTGGCGGTCCCAACATCCTTACTCGCGGTCGGTTTTGCAGTCGGAGTGGTAGCGATATTCCCAAACATACCAGTTTGGGTCGCTATGGTAGTGGCCTCAGGTCTCATACTTTGGCTGATGTATCAATTCAAGGAGCATGGCCGGCGCAGAGGTCGTTTGGAAAAAGAGGTAGAGCCTATTGAGGTACCTCATCCTGTAAATTTTAGAAAATTAACCAACGCGAAATTTTGAAAATCTGACTTTATGTCAGGTATTTTTTTGTCCAAAAAAATACCTCAGAAAATTCTGAGGTTAGCGACCTATCGGGGTAGCGCTTTGAGCCTGTTGATTCTGGCGAGCTTCTTCTTGCTGACGTCTGTCTCTTTCTGCCTGTTCTTGTCGAAGTCTTTGCAGACCTGATTCTGTTTTGATTTGTGGGGGATTGAAGAATTGATCCCTTGAAACAGGACGGCGTCTTTTTGGAATACTCATACTGTGTAGAAGTATAGCTTTCTCTTTTTTAAAAGCAATTTTAAAAAAGTGGAAAACTACTTTTTATTTTTCAAAGCAAATTTTAAAGTTTCTGCATCTGCGTACTCAACTTCGGATCCCGTAGAAAGTCCTCGGCCGAGTTCTGAAATTTTTAGTCCATGATCTTTTAAAATTTCACGCAAATACTCCGCTGTATTTTCACCTTCGTTTGTAGCGCTGAGAGCTAGGATTATTTCCTCTAGTCCTTCTTTTTTTCTCTTTTCAATAAGTGAAAGTAAGTGAGCTTGACGAATTCTTCGAGAAGGCTCTCTCTCAAGTAGGGGAATTAAACCTCCTAAAACAAAGTAGCTTCCTTTGAATTCTCCACTTTTTTCTATTTGCACAAGATCTGTGTCTTTTGCGACTACAACTAATTCTTTTTTTGAGCGATTAGGATCCGCGCAAATTTTACAAAGCGCGACACCTCCTTTTTTGTCTGTAAGTCTCTTGCAGTCGTTGCATTCACCAACTGTTTCTTTTGCGTTGTTTAAAGTTTTTAAAAGTTCATGTGCAAACGAATCGTTTCGTGTCACGACAAAAAAAGCAAAGCGTCTTGCTTGGCGTGGTCCAATTCCTGGAAACTCTCTAAACATTTGTACTAATTTTTCGAAACTATCCATGTGTGGGTTGTTTAAAATACTCCATCTTCTTTCATGAAATCGGCAATGTTACTTTTATCGAGATTTAAGAAAGTTGTACGCTCTTCGTCGAAGAATAGTTCGATCGATCCAACCGGTCCGTTTCTGTGTTTGTCTACGTGGATCTGTGCGATGTTTTTTCCATCCGCAGTCTCGCGGTACTTGTCTTCACGGTGAATAAACATTACCACGTCGGCGTCCTGCTCGATAGATCCTGAGTCTCTAAGGTCAGAAAGTTTTGGTCGTCCACTACCACCTCTTTTTTCTACATCTCGAGAAAGCTGCGAAAGAGCGAGTACTGGAACTTTAAGTTCTCGGGCAAGTTGTTTTAGAGATCGAGAAATTTCTGTAATTTGTTGTACTACGTTGTCGTTGTTTTTGGATTGAGTTGGACTCATGAGCTGTAAGTAGTCGACAACAATTAACCCTAAACCTTTTTCACTTTTGAGCCTTCTTGCAACGGAGCGCATTTTAAGAATATTGTTTGCTGGTTGATCGTCGATGTAAATTGGAGCAGTTGCGAGTTTGTCGAGAGCGTTTCGAAGATTTCCAAAATCTTCATCGCGAGAAAGTTTTCCGGTGCGTAGTTTCCAAGAGTTCACACGAGCTTCTGCAGAAAGCATACGGTCTACTAATTGTCCTGAACTCATTTCAAGTGAAAAAATTCCTACAGCTGTGTTGTCTTGTACCGCTGCTTGGCGAGCGATGTCTAGGGCAAGAGCTGTCTTTCCCATAGAAGGTCGCGCAGCAAGGATGATCAAGTCTGATGGTTGAAAACCAGAGAGCATGTTGTCTAGATCTTTAAATCCAGTTGAAACTCCTCGTAGTCCTGTACCTGCTTTGTGAAGTGCGTCTATTCTTTCCCACGCGTCGGTTAGAGTGTCTTTGATGTCAATAAATTTGTGAACTGTGCCCGAGTTTGTAACCTCGTAAACTTTTTTTTCTGCTTGATCCAAGATTTCGTCGAGCTCTCCTTCGTCGCCGTAGCCGAGGTCGTGAATTCTTTCAGCTGCTTCGATGAGTCTGCGAAGCATGGATTTTTTTTGAATGATTTCAGCGTAGTATTTTATGTTTGTTGCAGAAGGTACAGAGTGTACAAGCTCTGCAAGGTAGCCTCTACCACCTACATTTTGCAACATGTTTTTTTCGGTAAGTTTTGCAGAAAGTGAAAGCATGTCGATCGGTTCATTTTTTTGAAAGAGTTCCATCATTGATTTAAAAATCATTCGATGTTTTTCTGCATAAAAAGATTCTCCGGAAATGATGTCCATGATTTCGTAAACTCCCTCAGGTCGTAGCATGATCGCACCTAAAAGCGCTTGCTCACTTTCTAGGTGTTGAGGAGGGATTTTTAATTTTGGCTCTTTCTTTGTGGTCATAGAGAAATTGTAACATGTCTTAAAACCCTCGGAACTTCAAAAGAGGGAAAAGTGTGTGGGAAAGCTGGGGATGACTAAAAGCTTCGCTTTTAGTCATCCCCAGGTGATAGGTGATAGTTTTTTTGCAATTTAAAGCCAAAAGCTATAAGCTTAAAAGCTATATTTATGAAAGCTGTAATTTTTGCTGCCGGAAAAGGAAAAAGAATGGGTGATCTCTCGGACGAAACGCCGAAGCCACTTCTTCGTGTTTTAGACAAAACTCTTTTAGAGCACAAACTCGATAGTCTTCCTGAAGAAATCAGTGAAGTTTTAATTGTTGTAGGACATTTAAAAGAAAAAATCATAAATCACTTAGGTGAAAGTTATGATGGAAGAAAGATTACTTACATAGTTCAAGACGAGCTTTTGGGCACAGCGCATTCTCTTTTTTTATGCAAAGAGCATCTTTTAGGAGAAGAAAAATTTTTAGTGATGATGGGGGACGATATATATTGTAAAGATGATATGGAAGAGTGCTTGAAATACGATTTTGCACTTTTGATCAGAGAAGTTGATTCTGTTTTTGGAAAAGGGAAAGTGATTTTTGATGATTCTGGAAGAATAGAAGATATTTTAGAAAAATTTCCAGATCGTGTACCTGGGTTTGTTTGCGCTGCGATGTACACTTTGACTCCAAAAATATTTGACTACGAAATGGTTGCAATTCCTGGTGGGGAATTCGGACTGCCTCAAACAATTCTTTCTGCAAAAAAAGATGTTGAAATCAAAGCAGTTCAATCTCGCTTTTGGTTGCAAATTAGTGCACCGGAAGATTTGGTTATTGCCGAGACTTTTTTAAAAATTCGGTAGTTTTTTAAGGCTAATATATAATTCTTTTATGTCAGACGTTCAATTTGAAGATAGTAACGCAAATAATACTTTTAAATCGAGAAGTGTTCTTGGCGCGCCTCAAGTTCCTGGCATGGCAAATTTTCTATTACAGAAAGGTGTGATCAAGGAAGAAAGTCATGCTAAGTTTGTTTTATTTTTTGTGATTATTGTTTGTCTGGGTTTAGCAATTTTAATCCCACTTTTTCTCGCTCCTAAAACTCCAGAAGTAGATATGGAAAAAGTAAGGGAGCAGATGATGAATAATAGTAGGTAAATTTAAAAGCATGAGCAGATTACAAAAAGGATTTACACTTATTGAGCTTTTGGTTGTTATCTCTATAATCGCTCTTATGTCTTCGATTGTTTTTACATCCCTTGCTCGTGTAAGGGTGCAGGCGCGCGTTACTCAAAGTATTTCAGATTTACGCGAAATACGTAGTGCCTTAGAGGCTTACTATCAAGACAAAGGTGTGTACCCTTCAACTGGGGGAGGGTGGGACGGCTATATAAGTGACTACGGCGCCGATTTGGGTTTTGATTGGATCCCTGATTTAACTCCAGAGTATTTTAGAGTGATGGCAAGAGAACCTAGAAAGACTTCAGACGGTACATCCCAATATCTTTATAGATCTCTTGATGGTAGAGATTATAAACTTATCTATTTAAATCCAGAAGATTGTCAGAGTGTAAAAACAAAATACTTAAATCTTATAGATCCCGTAAGAAACGATGTGATTGTGTGCTGGGCTTATGGTTTCTGGTCTCCTGGAGGAGCTTCTTATTAAATCACTAAAGATTTTCTATTTCCTGCTCTTCTCCTACATCTTTTACTTCAAAACCTAAGTGTTTTAGTTTGTCTCTTATTTCGTCAGACTTGTGCCAATCTTTTTCTTCACGCGCTTTTTTTCTGTCTTCAAGTAGAATTCTTACTTCATCTGAAATCACAACACCTCTTTTCTTTGCATTTCTTAAGTTAAGTCCTAACACTTCGTCAAAATAAAAAACAGTTGCTTTTTTATCTTCTTTTGAAATTTCCTCATCTTTTAAAAGTTCCCACAAAAGAGCCAAGGCCTTAGGTGTGTCTAGATCATCATTTACTGCATCTAAAAATTTACTTCTGTAAGTGTCTAAAATAATTCCTTCGCGAGTATCTAGATTTACAACAGCGTTTAATATTTTTTGGTAGGCAGTGTCGCTTGCTTTCAGTGCTTCCAAAGAATAATCAACTCTAGTTGAGTAACGCGCTGTCAAAAGAAAATAGCGGTAAGAGAGGGAAGGAATACCAAGTTCTTTTATTTTCCCAAGTGAAAGAAAACCATCTGCTGACTTTGCCATTTTTGCACCTTTCATTGTTAGGTGTTCGTTGTGTATCCAAAAAGTTGCTGGATTTTCACCCGTAAGGGCTTCGGCTTGAGCGATTTCGTTTGTATGGTGAACTCCGATGTGATCCACTCCACCTGTGTGAATATCAAACTTGTGTCCAAGATATTTAAAACTCATGGCGGTGCATTCTATATGCCAACCTGGAAAACCACGCCCTAGTGGGGAATTGAATCCAACTTTTTCATTTTCTGAAAATTTCCACAATGCAAAATCCTCAGGATGTTTTTTTTCTAAATCCTGCTCAATCCTTCCGTGTTCTGTTGAAGCACTTCCTCCAAAAGCTCCATAATTTGGAATTTTGGTAGTGTCAAAATAAATCGTACTAGATGTTTTGTAAGCAACACCTTTTTCTAAAAGTTCTTCTATAAGTCGTGAATATTCTGCTGTTTCATCGCTCGCAAAAATAAAATTCTCTGGGAAAAGAATATTCATCTCTTCTAAATCTTCTTTGAATTTTGCAAAATAAAACTCGCCAAGATTTTTTAGGTTTTCAATTGTTAGGGCTTTATTTTCTCTCTTTAGAGCATTTACCATCTTGTCTTCACCAGAGTCATCGGTGTCTCCTGTAAGGTGACCAATGTCTGTGATATTCATGATCTGTTTTACTTTTAGGCCATTTAAAAGAAAGACTCTTTTGATCAAATCTGCCATGAGGTAGCTTCGGAGGTTTCCTATGTGGGCGTAGTTGTAAACAGTCGGACCACAGGTGTACATTGAAACTTCGCCTTCTTTTAGGGGTACAAACTCTTGTTTTGTCTTATTTAAAGTGTTCCAAAAAAATATTTCTTTGCTTGTTTTCATTTGTTTTCAGTATATCGTAATTTTAAGACAAAGAAAATTTAAATTTTGTTGCGTCGTTTTGAACAATTTGCGATAATGGGGAAATGAATGACTTATATAAAAAAATTACTTATTTTGCGACGATTTCTTTTGTTGTAGCTATATCTTTTTGTGCGGGACTTTTTGTTGATGCGCAAAGAATTAACAACTTAGCTGTACCAATCGAGACTATTACTGGAAAAGACGCTCTAAAACCAGACAATGTGGATTTTGGAAAGTTTTGGAAAGTCTGGGAAACTATTGATAAAAAATATGTAGATG
>CAZIMQ010000011.1:0-13157 GCA_964540495.1 uncultured Candidatus Saccharibacteria bacterium
AGGAACAGACGAACATGGTGCAAAAATTTTTGAGTCTGCAAAAAAAGCAGGAAAGGATGTAGAAGAATATGTAGATTTTTATGCTGATCTTTATAAAAAAACTTTAAAAGATTTTGGGGTACTTTCAGAAGGTGAAGGGATACATTTTGTGCGAACAACCGACGAAAACCACGTAGCTTCAGCGCAGGAGTTTTGGACACGTTGTGATAAAAATGGATATATCTATAAAAAAGAATACGAAGCAAAGTATTGTGTAGGGTGCGAAGAAGAAAAAACTGAAAGCGAACTTGTAGACGGCAAGTGCCCAGATCACAATCTGGTCCCTGAAATAATTAAAGAAGAAAATTACTTTTTTAAACTTTCGGCTTTCGGTGAAAAACTTTTAGCATTTTACGAAGAAAATCCTGACTTTGTAGTGCCAGCGTATCGACTAAACGAGCTTAAGGAATTTATTAAATCAGGTCTTCGAGATTTTTCAATTTCTAGATTGAAAGAAAAAATGTCTTGGGGTGTACCAGTTCCCGGAGACGATGAGCATGTGATGTATGTGTGGTTTGACGCTTTGGTAAATTATATTTCGACTTTAGGTTGGCCAAACGAAGAAGGGAATTTCAAAGATTTTTGGGTGGAAGGCACACCGACTCAGTATTGTGGAAAAAACAACACTCGTTTTCAGGGTTTGATGTGGCAAGCGATGCTTTTGGGCGCGGGGGTGTCACCGACACACAAAATTGTTGTGGATGGGTTTATTTTAGGAGAAGGTGGAGTGAAAATGTCTAAAACTTTAGGAAATACAATTGACCCGCTTGAGATTGTAAAAGAATTTGGGACAGACGCGCTCCGGTATTTTGCACTTCGAGAATTTCATCCGTTTGAAGACACTGCGGTTTCAAAAGAAAAACTTTTGGAAAGTTACAATGCAAATCTTGCAAATGGAATTGGAAACCTGACATCTAGAATCATGAAGATGGCAGAAACTAATTTAGAAAATCCTGTTTCTGTAGAAGGAGTAGAAATTTCAAAAGAATATTTTGAAATGGCCGGGACTTTTGATTTTGGGAGATTGACCGATTATGTATGGCAAGAAATTCAAGAGATAGATAAACATATTCAAGCAACTGAACCATTTAAACTTGTGAAAACTGACAAAGAAAAAGCAATGTCTTTAATAGAAAATCTCGTAAAAAATTTGCACGAAGTTTCTCTAATGCTCGAACCTCTTTTGCCTGAGACAAGTAAAAAAATAAAAGAGTGCATCGAAAAAAATACAGTTCCAAGTGAACCTTTGTTTTTAAGAAAATAGGTAAAAAAATACCACACTAGGTTGTGTGGCGAATTCGACTCGAACGGATTCTTAAGTCAATTTCAGTGGGGAGAGAAGAATGATCAGGGTCCATACCGTCGGCTATGATTTCAGCGACAGGGTCACTCGGCTCGTAACCTTCATCACACAGGCAGTCTTCGTTTTCCCCGTGATCAGCTTCGTAAAATCCGCAATGTTTGCAAGGTATGCTGTATGCCATAAGGGTAATTTCTGTAGGTAATAGTATACTTTTGTTATATATTTTCAATATGAAATACATAGATAATCACGCACATATAAATTTTAAGGTTTTTGAACCTGACAGAGAGGGGGTTTTAAAACGCATGGAAGAATTAGGTGTCGGAGCGATCAATGTTGGGACTCAAAGGGACACTTCGAAAGAGGCCGTAGAGCTTTCTCGCACGCATAAAAATTTATGGTCTATTGTTGGGCTTCACCCAATTCAAACTGTTGAAGAATTTCGTGATGCAGATGAAATAGGAGTAGAAACAAAACCTTTTATTTCTCGAGGGGAAATTTTTGATGAAAAATATTATGAAGAGCTCGCAAGAGACCCAAAGTGTGTGGGAATAGGCGAGTGCGGTTTTGATTTTTTTCGAGTAGGCATTGAGACAAAAGAAATTCAAGAAAAAGCTTTTCGTGCTCAAATCGAACTTTCTGTGAAGTTGCAAAAACCTCTCATGCTTCATTTGAGATCGGGTAATGGATTAAATGCTTACCAAGAATCTTTGAAAATTTTACGAGAGTACAAGCTTTGTGGTGGGGAAGCGCATTTTTTTGCAGGAAGCCTAGAAGATCTTAGAGACTTTTTGGATCTTGGTTTTCATATCTCTTTTACAGGGGTAATTACTTTTGCAAAAGAGTACAGAAAACTTGTTGAAGCTGTGCCTACAGATAGGCTTCTTTCGGAAACAGACGCTCCCTATGTGGCCCCAGAGCCCCACAGAGGGCAAAGAAACGAGCCTTCGTTTGTGATTGAAACTATTAAGAAAATGGCGGAAATCAAAGATGTTCCGTTTGAGGAATTGGCAGAAATCCTACTTCAAAACTCTAAAAAGCTCTGGAAACTCGAATTTTAGGGTCCTATTTCTTTATCCTAAACCCTGTGCTATAGTATGTCCGCTCCCTAAAAGGGGCATTATTAATTATAAGAAATATAAAATATGACTGAAAAAGGAACCAAGGAGGAAGGTAAGATCTATGAAATAGGTTTTCACATTCTTCCGTTTGTGGGAGACCAAGCTGTCTCCAACGAGGTCGGTGAAATAAAGAACCTTCTTGATGGAATCAAGGCGGTGATTGTTTCAGAAGACTTTCCAAGGCTCCGACCTTTAGCATACCCACTTTCTAAAGTTGTAGACGGAGGAAAGAAGGTTTGCAAAGAGGCTTACTTCGGATGGATCAAATTCGAAGCAGAAGGTGAAGCTTTGGAAGTTTTTAAAAAGGCGGTAGAAAAGATGCCAAACATCTTGCGGTTTTTGATTGTAAAAACTGTTGCTGAAAATACACTTTATGGCAATAAGTTTTTGGTTAAAGAACCAGGAAAAACTTCTGTAAAGAAAGACACAGAAGACGCAGTAGCACCTGAAATCAAAGAGGAGATTAATCCAGAAGAGTTGGACAAATCTATAGAAGAGCTTGTGGTATAATTTGTCTAAATTAGGCAATTATCAATTTACAATAGTCCAAGCAATTCTTGATTCAAAATTTTGAATTGAAAATTGTATATTGGAAAATTAACTACTATGTATATAAACAAAGCAATTCTATACGGAAACTTAACTCGAGATCCTGAGTTAAAAGCTCTTCCTTCAGGGATTCAAGTTGCAAACATCTCTGTTGCAACAAACAGAACTTGGAAGGATAAAGATGGGCGAAAGCAAGAAAATGTGGAATATCACAATGTGGTAGTCTTCAACAAGCAAGCTGAGCTCGTGGGACAGTACTTACGAAAAGGAAGCCCAATTTATCTAGAGGGTAGAATCCAGACAAGATCTTGGGATGATAAGGACGGAGTAAAAAAATACAGAACAGAAATAATCGTTGAAAATTTCCAGTTTGGTCCAAAAGGAGGAACTGGAGGAGGGTATAGTGATGCAGGAAGTCCAGCTGGAGCGTCTAGCGCACCCGCATCTTCAAAGAAGGAAGAAATTCCAGAGATCGCTTATCCAGACGAAGAAATAAACGTGGAAGATATTCCGTTCTAGATCAAAAATTAAAAATCAAAAATTAAAAACTTATGAATAATAGTAAACAGTGCTTTTTTAAGCAAAATAATATTGCTCACATCGATTACAAAGATGTGGAAATCTTGAAAAAATTTATAAATCCTCACGCTCGAATGCTTTCAAAGAAGAAAACAGGAGTGTCTGCAAAAAACCAAAGAAAACTAGCTTTGGCTATTAAGCGTGCTCGATTTATGGCTCTTGTACCTTACGTTTCAAGATAATTTTTAGATTTTTAAAAAATTCAAATGGCAATACTAGAATATAACGAGATTTTACCTCGAAAATTCATTGTAATAGATGAAGAACCATATGAAGTTATCGATGCGCATATTTTTCGTATGCAACAACGAAAGCCTCAGAACAAAACAAAACTAAAAAATTTGATTTCTGGAAGTGTAAAAGAAATGACTTTTCACGCATCAGACAAAGCTGAAGAAGCGGATCTTGAAAAAAAAGAAGTTAAATTTCTTTTTAGTAACAAAGGAGAGTGGTGGTTTTGTGAAGTAAACGACCCTTCAAAAAGATTTCAACTAGAAGAAAAATTAATAGGGGATGCACGGGTTTTTATGAAGCCAAATACTTTAATTTCTGTTTTGACTTTTGACGAAGGAGACGATGAACCAAGGATTATTGGTGTAAAACTCCCAATTAAAGTAGATCTTAAGGTTACAGAGGCGCACCCTGCAGTAAAAGGAGACACAGCCAAGGGTGGAAACAAGCAGGTTGTTGTGGAAACAGGCGCGACAATAAACGTGCCGATGTTTGTAAACGAAGGGGATGTGATCCGAATCAATACTGACACAATGGAGTATGTCGAGAGGGTTTAAGACCCTCGAAGATACAGATTTCAGCAGATGATTTTCGTAGTGCGAAAATCACGTCGCAATATTTTCAACAACAAAGTTGGTGAAAATTTGTGACGCACTGCGAGACACAGAGAGGAAGATCAAGTAAAACAAAAGCCGGTCGACTATGTCGACCGGCTTTTGTTTTTAATTAAATTTCTAGAGCTTAAAAACCGAAAGCTCTAAGCTGTTTTTAATCCTCCGGCTTTTCATCCACCAAATCCGCAGGGGTAGGGGTTGCACTAAATCCACCTTCTTCTTTGAGGAATTTTTTGATTTTAGTCAAAATTTCTCCTGAAAGTTTTTTGTTCTCTCGTAGACCTTGTCGAGCAGAGTCGTAGCCACGACCTAAAACCTCGTCTCCGTATTTGTAAGAGTTTCCAGATTTTGAAATTAGTCCCATCTTTTCTCCAAGAGCTAAAATTTCACCTTCTTTAGAGATCCCTTCGTTGTACATTAGATCGAATTCTGTTTGTTTGAAAGGAGCTGCGACTTTGTTCTTTACTACCTTTACTCGTGTGCGTCCTCCCATGATCTCTTCTCCTTTTTTAATTTGAGCGATACGACGAATATCTAGACGAACCGATGTGTAAAATTTGAGCGCCTTTCCTCCAGGTGTAGTTTCTGGGTTTCCAAACATCACACCGATTTGCATTCGGATTTGGTTTATAAAAATCACCATTGTTTTACTTTTTGAAACAATTGAAGTGAGTTTCCTTAGAGCTTGAGACATAAGTCGTGCTTGTTTTCCTACGTGGTGTGCTCCCATGTCTCCTTCGATTTCGTCTCGAGGTGTAAGAGCAGCTACAGAGTCGATCACCACCACGTCTATCTTTCCACTTCGCACTAAAGATTCTACGATTTCAAGCGCTTGTTCTCCTGTGTCTGGTTGAGAAACTAAAAGTTCTTCTGTTTTTACACCGATTCTTTTTGCGTATTCTGGATCAAGGGCATGCTCAGCATCGATAAATGCACAGATTCCTCCAAGTTTTTGTGCTTCAGCAATTGTGTGAAGGGTAAGGGTAGTTTTTCCACTAGATTCTGGCCCAAAGATTTCAATAATTCTTCCACGAGGAAGTCCGCCAATTCCTAAAGCTGCATCGAGACCAATTGACCCAGTTGAAATTGCTCCCACATCTACTTTAGGGGAGTCACCAAGTTTCATGATTGAGTCATCTCCGAATTTTGTTTTAATAGCGCGCAGAGTGTCTTCGATTCCTGTGTTTGATTTTTTTGCTTCCGGTTTTTCTTTTTTCTTTTTCATTTTTTTTAATTAGTTAGTAGGAGAGGTTGTTGATAAATTTTCTTCACTTCCCAAGTCTTTGGTTTCTTTTGTTGTTGTACTAAAATTTTCAGTTGTGGTGCTAAATTCAAAATCTTCCGCTGTCTCTATCGGCCTGTAGAGCTCTATTTTTGTATTTGTATTTTTACCAAAGCGGTCTTTGGCTTCAATATTAATTATATTATACCCTTCCTGAAGCAACAATTTCTGTCCAAAGTTGCCACTAGTGTCAGAAAAAATCTGGCGTTCGTTTAGGGTAAGGTAAGAGATGTTTCGGACTTTCCCACGCACAATCACCGTAGAAGTAGCGATCAGTGAGCCGTTTACAGGCTCTAAAATGGTGATTTTTGGGCCACTAAAGTACCTAAACGACTCAAATAGGCCGTAAGCTACGAAACTACCTAGGAAGATAAAAATGAAGATTTTAGAGAATGATCGGTGTTTCTTGGCCATTTATGTATCTTTTTTTGTAAGTTTTATTTTTTAGATTGTCTCTTCGTCACTAGGAACATGAGCGCCAAGGACTTCTCGAGGTCTTGAGCCGTCGGCTTTTCCGATCACTCCTCTGGCTTCCAGTAGGTCCACAAGGCGTGCCGCGCGAGCGTACCCGACGCGTAGTTTTCTTTGAATATAAGAAGTAGAAGCTTTTCCTGCTTGGATTACAATCTCTCGAGCTTCTTCGTAAAGGTCGTCATCGTCTTCGCCGTCTCCTCCTGAGAGTACTGATTGGTCAAAGATCGGGTTGTCTTCTCCTACACCTTCTTTTGTTTCTACCCCAGCAATATCGAGTGTTGGGATCTCATCTCTGTATGAATCAACTAGGTATTTCACAACTTTCTTTACTTCGTTTTCTGAAATGTAAGGAGATTGGATACGCACAGGGTCTGGATTGTCTTGAGTAGAGAAAAGCATGTCTCCTTGACCTACAAGTTTTTCAGCTCCTGCTTTGTCGATGATTGTTCGTGAGTCGATTTGACTACCTACTTTAAGAGCAATTCGAGTAGGGATGTTTGCTTTGATGAGTCCTGTGATTACGTTTACTGAAGGTCGTTGTGTAGAAAGGATCAGGTGGATTCCAACCGCTCGAGACATTTGAGCTAAGCGCACAATCGAAGCTTCTAGTTCTCGAGGATATGCCTGCATTAGGTCTGCGAGTTCGTCGATCACCACTACTATATAAGGCATTGTTTCTGGAAGTTCTTCTCCTTCTTTACCTTTTGCATTTTTCAAAGCAGGTTCAACTACGTTTTTGTGGTAAGAGTGAATGTCTCGAACCGCTTTTTGTTCTAGTACATCGTAGCGTCGATCCATTTCTTTTGCCGCCCATTTCAAAGCAAGGATTGTTTTCTTTGCGTCTGTGATTACCGGAGTTAAAAGGTGTGGGATTTTGTTGTACAAAGTAAGTTCAACTCTTTTTGCATCAACCATGATGAACTTGAGCATGTTTGGAGAATTTCTGTAGAGAAGGGAGGTAAGGATTGAGTGCACAGTTACAGATTTTCCAGAACCAGTTGTTCCCGCGATCAAAAGGTGAGGCATTTTTGCGACATCGTAAAATGTTGCTTTTCCAGCTACATCTTTTCCAATTGCAGTAAACAGAGGTTTCTCTGAATTCAAAAAATCCTTTGATCCTACCATTGAGCCTAAGCCCACAGTTGTTTTTGAAGTGTTTGGTACTTCTATCCCCACTAAAGATTTTCCAGGGATCGGCGCTTCGATACGGATTGTAGAAGCAGCGAGAGCAAGCGCTAGGTTGTCTTGAAGGCCCACAATTTTTGAAAGTTTTACTCCTTCGGCAGGTTTTAGAGAGTAGCGAGTAACTGTGGGGCCGATTGTGATTTCGTCCATTTCTACTACTATGCCGAAGTTTTGTAGAGTTCTTTTTATTATATTTGCATTTGCTTTAATGTCTCCCACTCCAGGTTTTCCTCGGTCTTCTTCAAGAAGAGAAAGCGGTGGGGGAACATATTCTTTGTTGTGAAGCATTGAAGAACCTTTTCCTATGAAATCATCGTCTTCTTTTTGTGTTTGTTTTTTAGCCAAGACGGAGGACATTAAAGATTCTTTTTTTGCATTTTCTTCCCGTGCATTTTTTTGATCTTGCTCTAAATTGTCTTTTGCGACAGTTTGCTCTACTGCTTTGTCCACGTCTTCTTCTGGTTTTTTCTCTGTAGCTTTTTTCCAGAAAAGTAGAGCCTCTGTCTTTAGGTGTGTGTCAAAAATTATAAGCACTGAAACGATCGTGAGTGCGATCAAAAAAACTACAGTTGAATAGATGTCGAAAAGGGCAACAAGAGGTGCTTTGAGAAGGTTCCCAATTCGCCCACCACTACCTGTAGAAAAGCTTTCGATTAATCCTAAAAGTGAGACAAAGAAAATCAAACCACCAATTGCCTTAAGTAGTGGAAATCTTCTCTCAAGATTTCTCCAAAACGCGATTCCAAGAAGTACGAGAGTAAGCGGAATTAACCAGTATCCGATCCCAAAAAGAAAAGAGAAAAATTCGTACATTTTGCTCCCCACCATTCCAGCTTTTCCAAATGCAGAAAGTACTACAAAAAAAGCTACAACAAAGAAAACTATTCCAGCAATACTTTGAAGGGTTTCATCTTTTAGACCCCTCTTTTTTTCATCAAGATTTTTGTCTTTCTTGGACTCTTTTTTTTGCTCTTTATCCTTAGTCTTCATTATGTATTTTTAAAAAATTTATTCATTAATTTTAACACGAAACACTAAATATTTTCTGTGTATTTCTTTGAGGTCTTCACTCTTCTTTTTATAAGTCGTAAGTTTTTATTTTCGCGAGAAAATAAAAATTCTTGTGACCTAATTTGTAGCTTAAAAAACAATTTTTTAGGGACATAAAAAAGACATCTTTTGTGATCTTCTTCCTTACTTCTGGCTACATTGACTTCCTCTCTTGTCCTATATACCATGTAGCTAACAATCAAAGACAAAATGGAAGAAAAAAACGAAAAGAAAAACGAATCTCTAATACTCGAAAATGTCTTTTATGGAAGCAATATGTCCTTTTATATAAGTCGTAAATTACAGAAGATTGCCAAAGCTGTATACCTAGTAACAGGACTTATAAAAGACACAGAGCCCTTAAGGAATTCTTTGAGACAAGTTTGCGTAGATCAAGAATTTTTAGGGTCCATTATAAAAGACAAAAAGACAGGTTTGGAGCTTGCTCAAAAGCTCAATAATCTGATCTCTCTTTTGGACATTGCATCTATCGCGCACCTAGTTTCTCCGATGAACAAAGATGTCTTGATTCATGAATGTGAAGAACTTCAGAATCTTCTTTTGGATCAAAATTTCGAGGGGTTGGTGTCATCTTCCATTCCTTCAAAATACTTTAATGTGGATAAAAAAATCGAGAGCGAAAACCGAGGTTTTTTTAAGGAGCTTGTGAAAGACATGGAGGTAAAAATCGCACATGCCGAAGTAAGTTATAAAGGACAAAATGTCCTTAACAAAACTAGTACCTCAAAAACTTTGTCCGATATAAAAAACGTCCCAGTAATTTCAAACGAAAATCAAAATATTTATAAAGGACAAAATCAACGAAAAGAGCAGATTCTGAGTGTGATTAAAACCAAAGGGGAAGTGAGTATAAAAGACATATCGGTCTTGGTAAGTGGCTTCAGTGAAAAGACAATCCAAAGAGAGCTTAATGGACTGCTTTCGGACGGCGTAATCAAAAAGACAGGCGAGCGTCGTTGGAGTCGCTACAGCCTATCTTCCTAAGAGATCCTAGGTCTTTTTTGGTACTGTTTTTAAGCTTAAAAGCTAAAAGCTTTAAGCCGAAAGCTTCTGTTTATTTTGTTGACTTTCCTCCTCATTTAGGCTACAATACACCTGTGCTGTGAGATGGGTTTTTACTTATCCACACAGGCTTTTTGCAGAAATAGCGTTGCTCAAATATAATTGTGTGACGGCTTGGGAAATAGAAATATTTTCCAAAGCTTTCTGCGTAAAGAGAGCCCTTTGACAACTAAATATTAAAGAGAAAAAACTGACTGAAATTGAAGCTATTTTCCTTTCGATTTTCTGTACATCAGACACTCAGACCAAAACATATCAGCCAACTCTTTATCTTTCTGGTCGAAACAAAAAGGTAAAGAAGTTAGTGTTGAAAAAATCTTATTTTTGAAAATTAAAATTTTTAAAAATAAGTGAAGATAAAAAATCTTTTAAAAAAGATAGACGATCTTCTTTTCGATCTGGCAGACCGCAAAAAAATGTCGATACAATTTATTTGCGAGAGCCATTAAAAAAAAGTGAAGGTCATTTCTTTGGACATTAAAAACAATTAAAAGTTAACCAAAGGAACCCTTAATTAAAAAATATAATTTAACCTATGACTACAATAAAAAAGACAATTGCTGGTTTTGTAGGTTTTGCTATCGCTCTTAGTCTTGTTGCAGTTTCACCTGCACAAGCAGCTATGACTTCAGCTGAACTTGCATCACAAATCGCAGCGCTACAAGCACAACTTGCATCGCTTTCTGGAGGAACAACTACAACTACAACTAGTTCTTCTTCTTACTCATTTACTAGAGACCTTACAATCGGATCAACTGGAGCAGACGTAACAGCTCTTCAATCTTGGTTGATTTCAAAAGGATTCTCAATCCCTGCAGGAGCAACTGGATACTTCGGTACTCAGACTCAAGCAGCTGTTAGTGCTTACCAAGCAGCTCGAGGAATTTCTCCTACAGCTGGATACTTTGGACCTACAACTCGAGGACGAGTTGCATCTGAAGGTGGAAGTACAACAACTACTACAACTGACGGAGGAACAACAACTACTACAACTACAACTTCTGACCTAGAAGGAACAGATGGAGACATCCAATCTATTGATCTTCTCTCTCAATATTCTGACGAAGAAGTTGGAGAAGGTGAAGAAGATGTAAAAATCTACGGTTTTGAAATCGAAGCTTCAAATGATGGAGATATCGCAATCAAATCTGTAAAAGTAGAGTTTGATCCAGCTGGAAATGCTTCTGGAGACTCTAGTCATCTAGATGATTACATCTCTGGTGTGAAGCTTTGGCTTGGAGATGAAGAAATTGGATCAGCTGACGCTGATGATTTCTCAGAAAATTCAAGTGATGTTTGGACTAAAACTATCACAGTTAAAGACGCGGTAGTTCGTTCAGATGAAACAGAGAAATTCTATGTAACAGTAGATGGTGCTGATTCATATGATTCTGGAGACATTGATACTGACGCTTGGACAATTGATGTTACAACTGTTAGATTCGAAGATGGCTCAGGAGTTGTGTTAACTGAAGATTTAGCTGCAACACCTGTAGAAATTGATTTCGTTTCTTTCGGTACATTTGCTGATACAGAACTAAAAGTTTCTAAAGCATCTGATACACCAGAAGAAGGAATTGTTTCTGTTGACGAATCTGAAGTAACTGACGATGTTTCACTTCTAAAAGGAAAGTTGAAACTAGAAGGAGATTCAGATGTTAACCTTGATGAATTCCCAGTTACATTTACAGTTACAGGAGCTACTGACGTAGATCAAGTTACTACTTCAGTAACTCTAAAACTTGGAGATGAAGAGTATACAGAAACTGTAAGTACATCAGCGGCTTCCGCTACTGTTACATTCGATGATCTTGACTTCGATATTGAAGCTGGAGATACAGTAGAATTTGAAGTTCTTGCTGACATCGAAGATATTGACGGTTCTCTTGATGAAGGAGACACTATCACTGCTTCTGTAACATCTACAAACATTGATTACATGGATGTTGAAAACGAAGAAGGTGATCAGCTTACAGCCTCTGAAGTATCAGGAACAGCTATTGGAGAAGAACAAGAGTTTCGATCAGAAGGAATTCAAGTTACTCTAGTATCAACTGATACTGATGCAACAACTGGAACATCTTCAAATGATGACGTTGGATTGTTTACAATCAAGTTTAAGGTAAAAGCAGTTGGAGAAACTGTGTACGTATCTTCTCTTTCTACAGACGCAGTGTCTGTTGACTGGGCGGTAGATAAGAGTGGAACAGCAACAGCTGCTAACACTCAATCAGCTACTCTTGTAAACACTACTGACAACGACAAGACTACAGTTGGTAACTACCAAATTGAAGAAGGTGAAGAAGAGACATTTGAACTTTCTATCTCAGTTCCACTTGGAGCTGGAGGAACTTCAGGACAATACCGAGCTGTTATCAACGGAATCCTATGGGATACTGTAGATGATATCTCTATGTCAAATACTTACTCTCAAAACCTAGACGACTTTAAGACTTCATACAAAGTTCTTAACTAATCTATCGGTTGACTGCGTAAAGTATGTCTAAACAAAACCGCCCCGAAAGGGGCGGTTTTGTTATTTATGTGTTTTTCCTCTATAATCTAAGTTATGTTTTTAAAAGGAAAAGTAGACTGGTTTAATAAATTTTCAGAGTATTCTCTCTATGTATTTTTGGTAACTTTTCCTTTCTTAAATTACACCTCTTTTCTTTATTTTGGGTCTGTTACACGATCGATCAATTTGATCTTACTTTCTTCTGTGCTCGGGCTTTTACTAGGCTTACTTTTGCTTAAAAAAGAAAGTCATTTTTTGTTTTTAAAATCGCCGATATTTCTGTCTCTTTTTGTATATTTTATCTCTGTTTCTTTTTCTGCTTTAAGGGGGAGTGATTTTCAGACGTCTTTCTTTTCAAACATGACTCGTACTACAGGGCTTTGGTACATGATTTGTTTTGGTATTTTTATAGCTATTTTAGTAAATTTACTTAAAGATAAAAAAGTACGCCGAAATATTATTTTAGCCACAATTGTGCCAACTGCTCTGTTTTCTGTACTTGCTCTTTTGGGCCCTGAAGGATTTAAAGTGATATTTAAAGATATGAAAGTGGACGGTTTTACTTTTGGAAACTCTACTTTTGCTGGTATGTATATTTTTGGAAGCTTTATTCTTTCTATCTATTTTCTTCTCTCAGAAGAAAAGAAAACTATTTGGAAAAAGATTCTGCCGGTTTTGATAGTTTTGAATCCGTTTGTGATCAATGTTTTTAGTAACGAAGGGAAGGGTGTTTTACAGTTTTTGGGAGAAGCAAGAGCTTCGTCGGTTGCTTTGTTTGGTTCACTTGGCGCTTTGGTCTTTGTCTATTTAATCTCAAAAATTAAAGATAAGAGTGTGCAAAAAAAGGTTTCTTTCGGACTTTTTGCTGTTACATTTTTGGTTATTTTTGCGGGTGCTTTATCTTTGTTTTCAGAAGATGGTGCTTTGCGTAAGTTTTATTTGAGTCAAGCATCAAGCGCCAGAATCTTGGTGTGGGAAATTTCTGATAAGTTGATTCGCGAGAAGCCTTTACTTGGATGGGGAACAGAGAATTTTGAGAAAACTTTTGAGCTAAATTATGACAGTCGGGCTTTGCAAAAGGAGTTTGGGGCTGAACCTTGGTTTGATCGTGCTCACAACGTGTTCATAGACC
>CAZIMQ010000012.1:0-12987 GCA_964540495.1 uncultured Candidatus Saccharibacteria bacterium
CAGAAATTGCAGGTCTTCAAACAGGAGATAAAATTTTAAAAATTCAAAGTGCTGAAAAAAGTCTAGAAGGAAAAATTTCTCCTGATGCTTTGGTTTCATTTATCGCTGAATCAAAAGAGGGTGTAGTTGTGACCTTAGAAAGAGGAGACCAAGAGCAATTGATTGAAGTGTTGCCAAAAGAAGGTGTCGTTGCAGGACGTCTTGCAATTGGAATACAAATGGCCGAAGTTTCTTTTGAAAAACTTTCTTTCTTTAAAGCGTTTGGGAAAGCTTTTATTACGACAGGGGTTGTGATTAAAGAAACTGTTGTTGGAATTACAAAATTCTTTGCTTCAATTTTTACATTTCGAGCTGATTTAAAAAGTGTGTCTGGTCCTGTGGGAATCGCTTCTTTGGTAGGGGACGCCAGCCGTTTTGGAGTGGGCTACTTACTTAGTTTCGCTGCGTTAATTTCAATTAATCTTGCGATTATAAACTTGGTGCCATTTCCAGCTCTCGACGGAGGGCGACTCTTATTTGTAGCACTAGAAGGAATCTTACGAAGGAAAATTAGTATGAAAGTACAAAATATTTTAAACTTTGCAGGTTTTGCATTTCTAATGATTCTCATGGTTGTGATCACTTTTTCAGACGTTAAAAAACTTTTTTAAAAAAATAACCCGACTTTTATTTGTCGGGTGGGGTGATCGTGAATCCTTGAGCGCGCAGGATACCAAAAAAGTGTTTGTAAGAATCCTCCAGGTGAGCCGTAGGGGAAATTCCTTCTCGTAGACGATCTCTTGTTGCTGCGACGTGTTCGCTGTCGATTGCTACAATGAAATATATCTCGCAACCTGTCACGGGAATATAGGAAGGGCGGTCTTTTTCTTCCGTGATTTCGGTGCTGATCTCACCATCCTTCACGCAGACGTGTAAGATTTTCATTCTTAATTGAATATAAGTATTTCGGGGTTTATAGTCAAGATAGTGAAAAAAAAGAACTTGATGTAAAATGGTAAACAAATGAGACAAACCAACCTTTTTTCAAAAACTCGCTACGATGCACCAAAAGACGAAGTTTCTAAAAACGCTTCACTTTTGATCCGTGGTGGTTTTATTCATAAAGAGATGGCGGGTGTTTACTCGCTCCTTCCTTTAGGTCTTCGGGTGATTGAAAAAATCACAAAAATTGTACGAGAAGAAATGGAAGCTTTGGGAGGTCAAGAAATTTCCATGACGGCGCTTCAAGGAAAAGAGATTTGGGAAAAGACAGACAGGTTTGACGACAAAAAAGTAGACAATTGGTTTAAGACAACTTTAAAAAATGGCACAGAGCTTGGACTTGCATTTACCCACGAAGAACCAATCACAGAACTTATGAAAGATCATGTAAAAAGTTACCGAGATCTACCATTTTCAGTTTTTCAATTTCAAACAAAATTTAGAAACGAAACTCGAGCAAAAAGCGGAATTCTACGCACTAGAGAATTTCTAATGAAAGATTTGTACTCTTTTTCAAAAGATGAAGAGGAGCATAAAGCTTTTTATGAAAAATCAAAAGTTGCTTATACAAATATTTTTAAAAGAGCAGGGATTGGGGACAAAACATTCCTCACTGTTGCTTCCGGAGGATCTTTTTCTACAGAATTTTCTCATGAGTACCAAACAGAAACTCCTGCTGGTGAAGATGTAATTTATTATGACAAGGAAAAGAACATAGCGATCAACAAGGAAGTCTTTAATGACGAAACTCTAAAGTCTTTGGGAGTAAACAAATCAAAACTTGAAGAAAAAAAATCTATCGAAGTTGGAAATATTTACTCACTTGGAGATTTTTACTCAAAGCCTTTGGGCCTAGTGTACAGTGATGAAAAGGGTGAAAAGAAGCCGGTTATTATGGGTAGCTACGGAATTGGGATTCCAAGACTTATGGGTGCGATTGCTGAAGTGTACGGAAGTGACAGTGGAATTGTCTGGCCAAAAGAAGTTGCTCCTTTTTCTGTACATATCATCCTTGCTACTTTGGAAAACAAAGAAATCGTAGAATTTGCTGAAAAGCTATATAAAGATTTGAAAGACAAAGGTGTGGAGGTGCTTTTGGATGATCGAGATGTACGAGCTGGAGAAAAATTCAATGACGCGGACTTGATTGGAATTTCAAAAAGAATTGTCTTAGGGCAAAAGAATTTTGAAAATGGAGAAATCGAAGTAATTGATCGAGAAACTAAAGAGACAAAACTTTTGAAAAAAGAAAACTTCTTAACTGATTTTCTAAAATAAAAATATGTTAGAAAAATTTTACAGAATGTTTTCAAACGATATAGGAATCGACCTCGGGACGGCGAATACTTTGGTGTACGTTGAGGGAAAGGGAATTATCTTAAATGAACCTTCTGTGGTTGCTGTAAATCAAAAGACTGGACAAGTTTTGGCTGTAGGACAAACTGCAAAAGACATGCTTGGGCGAACTCCTGCGCACATTGTTGCTGTGAAGCCAATTGTTGACGGTGTAATTTCTGATTTTGAAGTAACTGAAGAAATGCTTGCGTACTTGATTCGTAAAGCCGAAGAGGGAAGAAAGAAGTGGCTTGGACCTCGAGTGGTTGTGGGAGTGCCGTCTGGAATCACAAACGTAGAGAGACGTGCCGTAAAAGACGCTGCGAAAAGTGCTGGTGCACGTGAAGTTTTTATTGTAGAAGAGCCCATGGCTGCAGCGATTGGAATCGGTATTCCAATTCATGATCCTGTTGGAAATATGGTTGTCGACATTGGTGGAGGGACTACAGACGTTGCTGTAATTTCTTTGGGAGGAATTGTGCACTCTAGAAATATAAAAATTGCAGGAGACAAACTAAGTGCAGACATCACAGCGTATTTGCGAAACGAATTTAAAATTTTGATTGGAGAAAAAACCGCTGAAGAAATAAAGATTGCAATTGGAAATGTTGGAGCGCACAGAGAGCCTTTAGAAATTGCTGTGCGTGGGCGAGATTTGATCACGGGGCTTCCTCGTGAAGTTGTTGTCACAGACGCGGATGTGCGAGAAGCGATCGGGCTTTCTATTGACACTTTGATCGAAGCCATAAAAGACATCATTGAGATCACACCACCTGAAGTAATTGCTGACATCATGTACAGAGGAATTTTTGTTGCTGGAGGAGGAGCTTTACTACGTGGTTTTAAAGATCTTTTGGAGGACTCATTAAAAATCCCAGTTCATATTGCTGACGACCCACTGACTGCTGTTGTTCGAGGAACTGGGGTTATTCTTGCAAACTTTGATGCTTACAAAGATGCTCTAATCCAAAACGAAGATGACCTACCTTTTACAAACTAAAAGAAAAAAAAGTCTTTCTTTTTTGTTTCCTGGGATTTTTCTCATATTTATTTTAATGGTGCTTTTTTCTCCGCTTTCTTTTGTCGTGAGAAATTTAGGAGATAAGGTGGCTCGTACACTCTTACCTGATTCATTTGTTGTTTTTTTATATTCTAAAAAAGCACTGAATGCAGAAAATGAAATATTAAAAAAAGAAAACGAAGCTCTAAAGGCAGAGATTCAAAGTGGTGCTGAATTAGAAGAGGAAAATAAAAGATTAAAAGAAAGTTTGAGTCTTTTGGACACAGAAGAGTTTGTTTTCGGTTCTGTTGTTTTGCGAGGTGGAGGAAGTTCATCTCTAAATAAAATCGTTGTGAGAGTAAATGATGGGATTGAAATTGGAGACAGTGTTTACTTTAAAAACATACCTATTGGAAAAGTAGAAGAGGTAAATAAAAACTTAGCTACAGTTATTCTCCTTTCTTCTCCGCAAAATAGATTCGGAGTTTCAATCGGCAGTCCCGCTTTTGAATCTGAGGCTCACGGTCTTGGAGGTGGATCATTTGAGGTTTTTGTACCTAAAGGTGTGGAGGTGGCTTCTGGAGACAGTGTTTCCATACCGTCTTTTGGAAACAGAACTTTTTCAAAAATTTCTGACGTTTCTTCAGATTCAGCAGATTCTTTTCAGAGAGTTCTGTTTTCTTTTCCATTTAATTTAAATTACGTAGATTTAGTTGCTATAAAGAAAAGCAATGAGTAGCTTAAAGAGAGTTTTAATTTTTTCAGCACTTTTGGTCTGTGTGTTTATTTTTCCTTGGTATATATCTTTTTCTTTAGGAATTTTAAGTTTAGTTTTTTGGAAACATTTTGAGGTTGTCTTTATAGGGAGTGTGCTCGATCTTTTATACGGAGGGTCAACCCAAATCTATAACAAGTTTTTATTTACACTAATTTTCTTGATCTGTTTGTTTGTCTTTTCATATCTGCGTTCAAAAATGCGTTCTTTTTGAGACTCTCTTGTTTTAAGTGTATAATTCCCTGATGACGAATAGGGGACTTAGAGGTTTGTTTTCAAAAAAGAGAAGTCGGGAAATTCATCCTGATGAGATTTTTCTTGATTCTTCAAATATTCAAAATTTTAACCTCGATCAGTTTGAGGGACGTCTCGAAAAGCCGATTCCACAAAAAAGTTTATTTTTTTTGGGAGCTTTCTTTTTTTTAGTATTGATTGTTTTTAGCGCAAAAGCATCATCTTTGCAGATTCTTGATTCGGCAAAATATAAAGAGATGAGTGAAAACAATAGACTTCGTCACGACATAATCTTTGCACATAGAGGAGTTATAAAAGACAGAAACGATGTAACCCTTGCTTGGAATGAATTTAAAGAAGGACGAGATTTTCCGGTGCGGATCTATACAGACAAGATCGGTTTTTCAAATATTTTAGGCTACATAAAATATCCACAGAAAGATACTTCTGGTTTTTACTACACTACACAAACTGTCGGACAAGATGGTATAGAAAAGTACTACGATAAAAATCTTACTGGAAAAAATGGAATTAAACTCACAGAAGTAGATGTAAAAGGAGAAGTTGCTTCAGACAGCGACATCTTGCCACCACAAAACGGCGAAGAGCTTCATCTTTCTATAGATGCTCGTGTGCAAGAAACTTTAGCTAAATATTTAAAAGAAGCAGTTGAAGCTTCTGGTTTTGATGGAGGAGCGGGAGTAATCATGAACATAAAGACTGGCGAAGTTTTAGCGTCTGTTTCTTACCCAGAATATGATTCCGAAATCATGACAGAAGGAAAAGATGCAACTGCGATTAAGGCTTTGTTTGAAAACAAAAGAAAACCTTTTCTCGAAAGAGTTTCGAGTGGTCTTTATGCTCCAGGGTCTATTGTAAAACCATTCGTAGCTCTTGGTGTTCTTCAGGAAAACATTATTTCTCCCACAAAAGAAATTCAAAGTACTGGATCAATTTCAATTCCAAATCCTTACGACAAAGACAAGGTGACAATTTTTAAAGACTGGAAAGCACACGGCTATACAAATCTTCGTGAAGCGATTGCGGTGTCTTCTGACGTATATTTTTATTCTGTTGGTGGTGGATACAAAGATCAAAAAGGTTTGGGTATTTTAAAAATCGATGAATATGTGAAAAAGTTTCTTTTGGGTGTAAAGACTGAAGGATTTTTTGAAGGACCAACAGGAAATGTTCCAACACCTGAATGGAAAGAAAAAACTTTCAATGGAGATAAGTGGGTTTTAGGAAATACTTACCACACTTCGATTGGTCAGTACGGATTTTTAGTGACTCCTCTTCAAATGGCTCGAGCTGTTGGTGGAATCGCACGTTCTGGAGCTATGGTGGAACCTACGATTTTGAAAGGGGAGCAAGGCAACACAACTGTTGTTTCTGGTATCGATGAAAAAAATTACAAAGAAGTTCGTCTTGGGATGCAAGACACTGTGCTTTGGGGAACTGGAATCGCTTTAAACATTCCTCAAGTGAGTGTAGGGGCTAAAACAGGGACAGCTGAAGTAGGAGCAAAAAAAGAATTTGTAAACTCTTGGATTGAAGGTTTTTTTCCTTTTGAAAATCCAGAATATTCTTTTGCTGTAGTTTTAGAAAGAGGTCCACCTGTCTACAAGATTAGTTCTATGAGAGTGATGGGAGACACACTTCGTTGGATGGTAGTGAACACTCCAGAGTACACAGGGGGCGAAAAAGCTACAGAAGAAGAAATCGAAAAACTAGAGGTGAAGGAGGGTGTGGGGGATGGACGCTGATTTTTGCACCACAAAAATGACCAAAACTTTTTTAAACTTCGTTAAAAAAAAGCTTTTGGATTGATTTTCTATGTGAGAAAATCACAGATCGCAAATTTCTATTTCCGTAAGGAAATAGAAATTTGCGACTAGAAGAAGGCCCAATCTGAAGAGCTTCTTTGACTTGCTTTTTTATGTAGAATGTGCTATAATTCTATCTAGTTATGCCTAAAATCTACATGCTCCTTGGGATCCTGTTGGGGATCCTGTGCGGTATTCTTACTGGATGCCAGACCTCAAACCAAACCGTTGTTGTGGGAGGAACTCCCACGCAATCCCTTCCGCGACACGTCGTGGATGATGGTCGAGAACAGTTCGCCCTCGAGGACAGTTATGCCCTAAGAGGCTACGGACCTTGCGGTCCACGGTGTGCGCCCCCTAAGGCTGCGATGATTGCGGTTAAAAGACCACGGCCACCCCTGTTTAAAGTTGTGGTCGTTAGGGGTGGAGGAAATTGTGCCCCGCGCCAGCGTTTTCACCACCAATCGATGGTAAGGCAAGGCTGCGAACCAGAGTGGTATCAGCGAGACTGGATACCGGTAGACAACCGGAACTGCCCTCCACCAGGATGGAACGGCCACCAGCAAAGCTGGCCAGGATCTCGAAATGGTGGTCAGCAAGATGGTCTGACTTGGGGAAACCCAAATTATGGCCCCGGTGGGTACCGCTAGGAGCTTCAAGCTCCACAATCACAAGCGTTTCGACTCCGGTCGAAGCGCTTGATTTTTTTGTAAAAAAAGCTTATCATTTCTGCTCCCACCATCGAGGTGGCTTTTTAAGTATTAAAAAGAAATTCCAATGAATGAAGAAAAAGAGTACGTAACAAAGGAAAAGTTGGAAGAACTCAAAGAAGAACTCGAGTTCTTAAAAAAGACAAAGCGAAGAGAGGTCGCTGACAGTTTAGAGTACGCAAAAAGTATGGGAGACCTTTCAGAAAATGCCGAATATCAAGAAGCTCGTGAAATGCAATCAGAAGTAGAAGAAAGAATTGGAAAACTAGAACTTATTTTGAAAAATGCTGTGATCATGAAAGCTCACCACGGTGGAGCGGTACAGATGGGCTCAACTGTTGTGGTTTCAAAAGTAGGAGACAGTACAAAAAGAACTTATCAAATTGTAGGTTCTGAAGAAGCTGATATCTCAAGTGGAAAAATTTCTCACCACTCACCACTTGGTATTGCTTTGATTGGAAAAGAAAAAGGAGATTCTTTTGATTTTGAAACTCCGGGAGGGAAAGTAACCTATAAGGTTACTGAGGTTAAATAAAGAACCTTTAAAAACAAAAAAACCGCCTTCTGGCGGTTTTTTTGTTTTTAAAGTATTATTTCCTCTATGAGTCTCGAAGAAATCAAAAACGTAAGATTAGAAAAATTACAAAAAATTCAAGCAAAAGGGGACAACCCTTACCCAGCAGGGACTTCAAAAACCCACACTGTAAAAAAAGCCGTCGAAGAATTTGACGCTCTTTCTGCACAAAATGAGAAAGTTTCTTTGGTCGGAAGAATTCTGTCTACAAGAGGTCAAGGAGGTCTTTTGTTTTGTGATTTTGACGACGGTACAGGAAAATTTCAAGCAGTAATAAAAAAAGACGATCTAGGTGAAGAAGCTTTTTCATATTTTGAATCAACCATCGACAACGGAGACTTCGTGGAATTTTCTGGAACTCTTTTTGCAACAAAAAGAGGAGAGAAAAGTATTCAAGTTGCTTCTTTTAAAATTTTAGGAAAATCCCTTTTACCACTTCCAGAAAAATGGCATGGCCTTCAAGACACCGAAGAGCGTTTTCGAAAACGATATTTAGACATTCTTTCAAATCCTGAAATCAAAGACATGCTCATTCGAAAAGGAAAGTTTTGGAACAGTGTCCGAACTTTTCTCTTGTCTCGAGATTTTATCGAAGTAGATACACCAACTCTCGAAGTTACGACCGGAGGAGCTGAAGCGAACCCTTTTAAGACTCACCACAAAGATTTTGATTTAGATTTGTATTTGCGAATCTCTGTAGGAGAGCTTTGGCAAAAGAGACTAATTGCAGGAGGACTTCCTCGAACATTTGAAATTGGGCGAGTTTATAGAAACGAAGGTTCAAGTCCAGAACATGCTCAAGAATTCACAAACGTGGAGCTCTATATTTCATATATGGACTACAAAGAAGGAAAAACTCTCATGGAAGAGCTTGTACGATTTGTGATCAAAGAAACTTACGGAAAAACAAAATTTACTTCTCGAGGTTTTGAAATCGATATAGAAGGCGAGTGGAAAGAAATTGACTACGTGGAAACTGTAAAAGAAATGACAGGAATCGACGTGCTAACTGCTACAGAAGATGAAATGCGAGAAAAACTAAATTCACTTTCTGTGAAATTTGTTGGAGAAAACAGAGAGCGTCTCACAGACACTTTGTGGAAATATTGCAGACGACAAATCGCAGGTCCTGCGTGGCTTATGAATCACCCGAAGCTTGTTTCTCCACTTGCAAAAGCAAAACCAGACAATCCTCTTTTGACAGAGCGTATTCAACTTATCTTAGCTGGAGCTGAAGTTGGAAATGGTTGGTCAGAATTAAATGATCCGCTAGACCAAAGAGAAAGATTTGAAGTGCAACAAAGTCTTATAGAAAGTGGCGACGAAGAAGCGATGATGCCAGAATGGGAATTCGTAGAAATGCTTGAACACGGCATGCCACCAACTTTTGGTTACGGATTCGGAGAAAGACTATTTTCATTTCTAGAAGATAAACCGATCAGAGAAGTGCAGACTTTCCCGCTTGTAAAACCGGAGAAAGACAACTAATAAATTTTAACCAAAAAAAATAACCGCCGAGACAAGCTCAGGCGGTTTTTGTGGGTGGTGGTTCGAAACAATCTAAACCAAGTAATCTACGCGCTTCTTCTGGAGGAAAAAAAATTGCCATGAAGAGTAAGATCCAGAATCCTACAAAGAGTAATGCGAGCACGAGGGGGGAAAATACAATTGAAAAAACACAAACTACTGTGTCGGGGCTCGGAGCATGGTGATAATCCCGCATCATGATCAGTATAAGCATTATTATTGCGCTTACAATCCAGATAAGCCCGATGCTTTTGATGAAGGAAACATCGAACAAAAGGGATATCCCTAGTGGTACCGCAGCGCAGAGACCAACGATGAGGGTGACAATTGCAGGAATCGTCATCCAAAACGGCGAGGACGTGAACAGGAATTTGAGGAACGTTTTCATAAGCTTTCTCCAGTCTACCTATTTATTTTCCTTTTGCAATTTTTAACATCAAACTAGTTTTTGTCTACGTGTGGAAAACTATGCATTGCGCGTAGTCGTAAGTGGTATACAATGGTATGTAAGTGGGATAAAGTGTTATAAATTTTATTTCCACAAAAACCATGTTAATCGGGGAATATTCGCACACAATAGATCCAAAAAACCGCGTTTCTCTTCCATCAAAATTCAGAAAAGAAATCGGAAAAAAACTCGTTGCGACATATGGCCTCGAGCAATGCCTTTTTCTATATCCTCTGAAGGAGTGGCAGAGGATATCAGGAGAAATCGCACAACTTGGAATGCTTCGAAGTGACACTCGCGAATTTAATCGATTTATGTTCGGAGGAGCACAAGAAGTAGAAGTAGATAGTTTGGGTAGAATTCTTCTTCCAGAAAATTTAAGACAATTTGGTTCTCTCTCTAACAAAGCAGTCTTTGTGGGAGTGCACTCAAGAATCGAAATTTGGAACGAAGAAAAGTGGAATGCTTACAAGAAAAAAGTTGTCGGACAAGCTGACAGCTTGGCTGAAAAATTAAGCCAGACAGGAGCATTCTAATGGAAACCGTACACAAAACAGTTCTTTTAAATGAAACTATAGATCTTCTCGAAATTAAAAAAGGAGATGTGGTAGTAGATGCGACAGTAAACGCTGGTGGGCACTCTAGTGAGGTTGCACGACGTCTAAAAAATGAAGTCATTATTTTAGGAATCGACGCTGATCCAGATGCGCTCTTACGAGCTAAAAAAACTATGAGCAAATACAAAGCTACACCTTTTGTTCCAATTCTTTCCAATTTTAGAGATTTTAAAAAAGTTGTATTAGAGGCACATGTTCCTCATGTGGACAAAGTAATTTTCGATCTAGGGCTTTCAAGTGATCAGCTTGAAGTTTCAGAAAGAGGATTTTCTTTCAAACGTGAAGAACCGCTTCTTATGACTTTTTCAAAGAATCCAAAAAAAGAAGATCTAACCGCATATGACGTGGTAAATAATTTCAAAAGAGAAAACTTAGAAGCAATCATTCGAGGTTTTGGAGAAGAAAATTTTGCAGGTCGTATCGCACGAGCGATTGACGAAGCAAGAAAGAAAAAACCAATCGAAAATTCTAAAGAACTCGGAGAAATTATTAAAGCAGTTGTACCAAGTTTTTATAGAGTAGGAAAGATTCACCCAGCTACAAAGACTTTTCAAGCGATCCGAATGACAGTAAACGACGAGCTTGGGGCACTAGAAGAAGGTTTAAGCGGAGCGTACGACATCTTAAGTGTAGGCGGGCGGATCGCAGTCATCACATTTCATAGTTTAGAAGACAGAGCAGTAAAGAACTTTTTTAGAGACAGGGTAAAGACAGGAAGTGGAAAGCTCATAAACAAAAAACCAATTATTTCAGGAGTAGGTGAGCTAAAAGTAAATACAAGAGCAAGGAGCGCAAAACTAAGAGTAATAGAAAAAGTACAATGACAAAACAAAATATAATCAACAATAAACAAAAAACTTTCTACGCTATGTCTGCAATAGTGGTAGGTCTACTTTTTTCATATTTCTTGTTTTTTGGAATGACAATTTTTCATACACTAGAAAGACAAAGAGCTGAAAACGAAATTGCAAAGCTTGAGGTAGAAGTAAGTGAGCTAGAGTTCTCTTATTTAGCCTTAAAAGCCTCAATAAACCTAGAAATGGCGCGTGGCCTTGGTTTTGTAGACGCTCCTCTTGCAATTCTTGCTAAAGAAAAGAAAACAGATGTTGTGTCTTTACGATAATTTAATTTTTTCAAAAGAAATTCTAACTTAAATTTCAAACGCAATGAAATCTACCTCTCGTATCAGAATGATCTCAATTGCGATTTTAGCAGTCTCTTTTTGTATGATTTTACGTCTGTATTTTTTACAGATTGTTCATCATGAAGAATATGTAAACGAAGCTGGAAAACAGCGTGTAAAAGGGTCTGACCGCAGTTTAAACAGGGGTACTATTTTCTTTGAGACAAAAGATGGGACTTTGATTTCCGCAGCTACTGAAAAAAAGGGCTATACCATTGCTTTAGTACCAAAAGTCTTAGAAAATGCCACGACTACGTTTGAAAAACTCTCATCTATTTTAGAACTTGAAAGAGAAGACTTTTTTGCGAAAGCTACAAAGAAAAATGACCCTTACGAAGAAATCGCGAGAAAAATTCCTGAAGATAAAGCAAACCAAATTAAAGCTTTAAAAATTCCTGGTGTCGGTGTCTATTCTGAAAGTTGGCGTTTTTACCCAGGAGGACGCCAAGCTTCGCACGTGGTTGGGCTTTTGGGTTACAAAGGTGAAGAGTACGCAGGTCGTTACGGACTTGAGCGTTTTTATGAAAAAACTTTAAGTCGCGATTCAGAAGATTTGTTTGCAAACTTTTTTGTGGAGATTTTTTCAAATGTAAAAAAGACAATAGCTTCTTCGGAAGGAGAGGGAAATGTGGTTTCAACTATTGAGCCAACAACCCAATCCTCACTTGAAGAAACTTTACGTAAAATCCAAAATAAGTGGTCTTCGGCAGAAACAGGAGGAATCATCATTAATCCCATGACTGGAGAAATTTATGCCATGGCGAGTATTCCTGATTTTGATCCAAACGATTTTCGAGATATCGAAGATCCAAAAGTTTTTTCAAACCCTCTTGTGGAAGAAGTGCGAGAGATGGGATCAATCATTAAGCCTCTAACTGTCGCTGCTGGATTAAATGAAAGAGTGATTACTGCAAACAGTACTTATTTCGACAACGGATCGATTACTTTAAACACAGAAACAATTTACAACCACGACAAAAAAACAGGTCGTGGACAAACCACAATTCAAGATGCGCTTGGAAATTCGCTAAACATGGGAATGGTGTTTGTTATGCAAAAACTTGGACGAGAAAAATTTTCTACCTACATGCTTGATTTTGGTCTTGGTGAAAAAACTGGCATTGATCTACCAAACGAAGCTCAAAGTCTTGTAAGTAACCTAAAGAGTCCACGAGACATTGAGCACGCCACAGCTTCTTTCGGGCAGGGAATTGCGCTTACTCCTGTGGCGACTGTGCGAGCACTTTCTACGATTGGAAACGGAGGGATCTTGATCACTCCGCACGTGGTTAAAAAAATTCAATTTACAAACGGACTTTCAAAAACTCTTGATTATAAAGAGGGTCGCAGAGTGATTACAAAAGAAACCTCAAATGAAATTACTCGTATGCTTGTGGAGCTCGTAGATAAAGACTTGCTGGAAGGAGCTGGTAAAAATCCTCATTATTCTGTCGCTGCAAAGACTGGAACCGCCCAAATTGCAAACTCTACCGATGGTGGGTATTATAAGGACAGGTATCTGCACTCGTTTTTCGGGTATTTTCCAGCCTATGAGCCAAAATTCTTAGTCTTTCTATACACCGTTTACCCTAAAAACGTATCCTTTGCCTCAAACACTTTAGCAGAGCCATTCTTTGATTTATCGAAATTCCTGATCAATTATTACGAAGTTACTCCCGATCGTTAATGAATGGGGTAGTGAAAAATGACTTTGTGATCTTACATGCTATAAAAATAAACCAAAAAATATGTTGAAAGAAAAATATTATTATAATTT
>CAZIMQ010000013.1:0-12353 GCA_964540495.1 uncultured Candidatus Saccharibacteria bacterium
CAGTAAATGTATCACGCCCAGTAAATGACGCAATCTTTAACAGAGTCGGACTTGCCCCTATTTGACTGAGACTCGGAGTAATAGCGATTTTAAAAGAAACCTCTCTAAAAGAACCTCCTATACCACCTCCGGCAAGTACTTTCCCTATATCCCAAGTAATTTCTCTAGACTCTTTGTTGAAAGAAATTTTTTCACTGGTTGGCAAAGTCACATCTCCCCATTCTACATAAGAAGGTAAAACAGCTACCACTTTTGCTCCCTCAATATCATTTAAAGAATTTGTAACTCCCCAAGTCACAGTATATTCAGTTTTTTTATCTACCTGCGGAGGCAAAACACCCTGGTTTGCAATTAGGCCTCCGTAGTGAACAATCTTAGAAGAAAGAGTTGCTTCGGTTTCTACTTTTAATTTTCTACTTATGGTTGAAACTATTTCTTCTGGAACATTATCTTCTGAAAGTCTTTTACCTTTTATTGTTACGTCCACCAAAATTTCTTCATTTTTCTTTCCACTCGCTTCTTTAGCAAAACTTCCAAAAAGCTTACTAGCAACACGAATATCCCCATCTTCATTTGGACCAATTACCGTAAGTCTTTCGTCCTCTAGCTTTGTCCAAGTGATCGAGTCTGTTGAAGATCGATAAAAACCTTTATCTGGTGAGATAGATTTTTTATCTAAGAAACTTCCTCGCAGTCTCATTTCGATTGATGCATCTAAAATTGGTACAGTAAGATTGTTTTCCCAAGCAACCGCAAGACGTAAATCTTTTCCTGGTTTTACAACGTTTTGATTTGTACTTCCTCCATCGACAGTAAGAGTAGCTCCTATGAAAGGCTGTCGCACCAATACGACGTGATTTGTTTTAGTAAAAGGAGCTTCGATAGAGAGTGGCACTAAACTACTTTCTCCTCCAAGAGAAAATCTAAAAAATTTTTCTTCGTTCTGGTTTCCATAAACTCGCCCTTTTATTTTTACCACCTTTTCACCACCACTTTCTATGTCTCCTAGTCGCCAAACCGTTTTTCCTTCTATGGCTTTTGGTGTTACTTCTTTAACCTCAAAACCATTTGGAAATTCAGCAACCAAAAGAAGATTTTTTACCACATCTGTTGAGTTTGAATTTAAAGTCACACTTAAAGTAATATCTTGACTTGCATTGATTTCTTTTAGTCCTTCTACTTTAAGACTGACCGGTGAAGTACCTACAGGGATATCATATGTGGTCTTTTTTTCAAAAACACTTTGGGAATTTGCGAGCCTGTACTCAAGTGTAAATCCTAAAGAAAGCATTGTGCCTTCTTCACCAAAAAGAATCGGCCGGATTGTTTTTCTCACAACCTCCCCCTTCGCGATTGTACCGATCACAATTTTTTCTCTCGGAAAATCAGTTGAACGATCAAGAGCTGAACGCGTACCTCTTGGGTAAGAAACTAGAAGATCTGCGAGTTCTACAGGAGCATCGTTTTCATTTGTGATTACTACATCAAACAGAGTCTCTTCTCCAGAGGACGCTTGGGTCGGACCAATTATATCTATTTTTATATTTGAAGATGAAATTGAGTTTCCTCCTTTTACCTGAATAAAGAAAAAGACTCCCAAAGCAATTACAAAAAACAAAAAAGAACTAAGAAATATCCATAGTGATAAATTACTTTTATTGTTTTTAAAATCAGATGGTGGAGTTTCTAGCTTAGGCTTTTCTTCTACATCTTCTAAAAAATCTGTATCTGGCGCTCCTCCATGCTCTTTTAAATCCACAGGAAAAGAACTCTGAAACTCTACATTTTTGGAATATAGCGCCTTTTTTAACCTTTCAAGTTTTCCGTCATTTTCTTCTGTAACCATTGGCTAAATTATATCAGAAAATTCTTTTTGTTTACTACCAGGTGTGTGGCCTCAAGAGATTCGTTGATAAGAGGAATCAGTTTTTTTATATTTTCTTTTGTATTTAAAACATCTTTTTCAGTTATCTCTCCTTCCATAGATATTTCTAAAAAATCGAGTGGTTTTCCATAACCTAAAGCATCAAGAAGCCTTAGCACCGTAACCACTTCTAAAGCCTCAAGATTTTCACTCTGTTCTTCTTGAATTTTCTTTACAAAAAAATCTAAGGTCTCAAAGACTCTATAATTTTTCTCTTCTTCCCCAGAAAGCGAAAGAGCGAGTCCGAAAACTTTTTCTTTTAATTTTCTTTTTGGAAACGAAAGGTGCAAAAACTCTTCACATTCCCCTTCTATAAATCTCCAAATTTCTTTTCCTTTTATTACCGTGGCGTTTAAAAAAATTCCATTCTGACAATAAGGCTTTAGCTTTGCTCCGTCTTTTCTTACACTTTTTGCAAAAGCCCGAAGCAAACCGAAATCTTCACTAAAAAGAAAAGCAGTTTTGTCTGCTTCCCCAGAATTTTTTGTTTTTAAAACAAAAGCACGAGTTGTGTATTTTGTGTGGGACATTAGCTTAAGGTTAAAGAAATTAGGAAAGAGAAAGGATTTTTGAAACTGACTCGAGGGCGGATGGAAGTTCGAGAACCCCCTCTTCTTCACAGAAGTGACCTTTATTTTTTTCTAAAATTAATTCTGCATCTAATACTTTTTGAAATTCTAACGCTTTCGAAAGTGGCACAGATTGATCATTTTCAGAAACTATTGTAACAAAATTATCGCAGTGCGCTTTTGCTCTTTTTACAGTTTCTTCATCGGTATAAAATTCACTTAAGTTTGAAAAATTTAAATCACTAAAGAAACCTGCAACAAACACAGCTCCAGCGAGTTTTTGCCCCGCAGGCAAAGTATTGAGAAAATGCACCAAAGCAACGCACCCAAGACTATGTCCCAGGATACACGTGTCTTTGTCCACAGTACCTACAGCTTGTGAAATCTCTTGCATCCAAGTAGAAAGCTTTGGGTATTCCCCTCCGGAAAGCTGTGGTTCGATAACCAAAACACCTCTTTCTTCAAGAGAATTTTTCAACCACTTTTTAAAGTGATTTTCTGGGTGTCCGTCCCAACCGTGGATCAAAATAACTCTTTTCATTTTTTATATTTTCTCAATAGAAATTTGTAGAACTTCCCCATCTACAGATATTTCTTTTCCTGAAACTTCACCGAAATTTATTAGAGCAAGTCCTGTAACTTTTTTTATTTCTTTTGAAAATTCTTCCTCACTCAAAATTTCTTTCAATTTTTCACTACAAGAAATAGAGAGTTTTGCTTTGTCTTTTTGATTTAAACCTTGTTCTTTTCGTAGTTCCTGAACAGCGCGCATGAATTCTCGAACAGCCCCCTCTTTTTTCAAGGTCTCAGTAATCACAGTATCGAGCTCGACACCATCTAAACTTTCATCAAAAATAATTTCTTTTACATTTACTTCTTCTTTTATAATTTCAACCAATCGATCATCCCCCAGTGTGTGAAATTTTGTACTTGAAACTTTAAGTACAGCAAGAGGTTGTCTCACTTTTATATTTGCACGGTTCCTTGCTTCAAGACCAAGAGAAGCTAAGGCTCGCACGTTTTCCATCTCTTTTATCAAGCTATCATCAAAAAGATTTAATTCTGGAAAATCCTCTAAGTGCACACTTTCACTTTCATCTTCCCCACGAAGTGTAAGAAATAGATGCTCAGCATAAAACGGTGCAAAAGGTGCTAAGATTTTTGAAAAATTTTTCAAAACAAAATACAAAGTAGACAGAGCTTCTTTATCCCCTTCTCTAATCCTTTCTCTTGAACGTCTAACATACCAAGTTGAAAGATCGTCGATGAAATCTTTCATAGCACGCACTGGCTCTAAAATTTTAAAATTTTCCAAAGACTCAATCACGTCTTTGTTTAGATTTGAAAGTCTTGCTACGATCCAAATGTCTAAGATATTTTGTGATTTTTCATAAGAATTTTTTTCTAGAGATTCGTCTCGGGAAAGAAGGTAGAAAGAAAGCACATTGTCTAAAAGGTTGAAAAATTTCTTTCTAAGTTCATCAACTGTCTTTTCGTCAAAGTTTTTACTTTCCCCCGGCTGATTAACTGAGTACATCCAAAGACGCACAGTGTCCACACCGTATTTATTTGCCATTTCCCATGGGTCAATTACGTTCCCTAAAGACTTAGACATTTTTTTACCATCCTTGTCTAAAAGGTGCCCAAGACAAATTACATTTTTATAAGCCACTCCTTTTTGTAGCAAAGAAGAAATTGCATGAAGTGTATAAAACCAACCACGAGTCTGATCGATCGCCTCACAAATAAAATCCGCAGGAAACTGTTTCCCTTCTTCAATTAAGTTTTTATTTTCAAATGGAAAATGATGTTGTGCAAAAGGCATAGCCCCACTATCGAACCAAACATCTAAAATTTCTTTTACTCTTTTTAATTTCTTTCCATTTGAGACCAATGTCACAAAATCTATATAAGGCTTGTGAAGATCCAATCGAAATTCTTCGTCGTGAGGCAGAGGCGTAAAATCAAACTCCACGAATTCCCCTACTTTTATAAAGTCTTTTCCTGGATCATAAGCCTTTTCGAATTCTTCATCGGTAGACGCCCCTGTTGCAACCACATTGAAAAGAGACGCTGGACCATCGTGGGTGATGATCAAGATATTTTTATTTTTATATTTTTCTTCTATTTCATAAATAAACTGCCCTATTCTCTTTTTTGTATCCATTAAAGTCTCACACCCAGACACAGAAGTATGAAGTCTTGTTTTAAAATCTGGGAAAAATTCTTGGAACCGTCCAATGTCCATCCCAGACAGATCACCAAAACCCTCTTCGCGGATTCTGTTTTCTTCAAAACTTTCTACATCTCCCAAAACTTTTTTTACTTCTTCAAAAGTTTCTTTGGTGCGCCGAAGTGGTGAATAAAAAATTAAATCAATATTTTTATCTTTCAATTTCTCTGCTGTCTCCTGCGCATCCCTCTTTCCTTTTTCGGTTAAGTGGTGCACTTCTTCAACATCGGAAGTCAGAATCCCTTTGACGTTGTGTTCCCCTTCACCGTGGCGCATTAAAAAATATTTATTGCCAGATTTTTCTGTGTGTTTTTTTAAAGTTTCAATAGAATCAACTACCAACTTTTCTTCTCCATCTTCTGAAATCCAAACCGGAATCGGTGTTCCCCAGTACCTTTCTCTTGAAACTGCCCAATCTTTTACTTCTCGTAGCCACTCTCCAAAACGACCTTCTTTTATATAATCAGGTTCCCAATTTATTTTTTTATTTTCTGCTACCATGGTGTCCCGAAGACTAGACATCTTGATGTACCAAGAATCGCGAGCAAAATATATTAGCGGAGTTTTACATCTCCAACAATGTGGATATGAGTGTTTATAATTTTCTTGAGCAAAAAATAAATCTCTTTTTTTAAGATCATCAATTATATCTACCGCGAGAGTTGGCTTTCCCGCCTCATTTACTTCTTTTACAAACCTACCAGCCAAACTTCCACAAAAATCTTTGAAAGTCCCGTCTTCTTTTACAAGGTGAAACTTTGGTAAATTCACTTTAGTTCCAAGCACAAAGTCATCTTGCCCATACATAACAGCTGTATGTACTACCCCAGTTCCATCGGTTGTAGTTACAAAGTCCGCATCATAAACTTTGAAAGCGTTTGGTAATTTGCTTTTTTCTTCCTCTGGAAGATTATCTTTCAGGAACGGAAAAAGAGGTTCGTATTCTAAACCGACCAAATCACTTCCTTTTACTGTCTCTATGATTTCGCACTCTTCACCTAAGACCGAAAGTCTTTCCTCGGCTACCACCAAGACCTCTTCTCCAATTTTCACTTTTACATAAGAAATGTCTTTACCAACAGCCAAAGCAACATTCCCCGGTAGAGTCCAAGGAGTTGTGGTCCACGCAAGAATAAAAGTTTCAAAGTTTGAAGTTGGTAAGTTTGTAAGCCGAAATTTTACATAGACTGACAAATCCTTAACGTCTTGGTACCCTTGCGCAAGCTCATGTGAAGAAAGCGCAGTTCCACAACGTGGACACCACGGTAAAACTTTATAGTCCTTGTACAGGAGTTTTTGATCGTCAACTTTTTTTACGATATTCCAAATCGATTCAATATAATTATTTTGAAAAGTAAAATAAGCATTTTCAAAATCAGTCCAATACCCTATTCTCTCTGAAAAATCTTTCCAAAGACCTATGTATTTCAAAACGCTTTCTTTACATTTTTTGTTAAACTCAGCAATTCCGTAAACTTCGATTTCTTTTTTAGACTTAAGTCCCAATTCTTTTTCAACTTGAATTTCTACAGGAAGTCCATGTGTGTCCCACCCTCCTTTTCGACTCACGTGAAAACCACGCATCGTTTTAAAACGAGGAATTACATCCTTGAAACTTCGAGTTTCAACGTGGTGAATTCCGGGTTTTCCATTGGCTGTAGGAGGCCCTTCAAAAAAGACAAACTCACCTCGAGGAGCCTCTTTGTTCAAAGACTTAGCAAAGACTTCTTCTTTTTCCCAAAACGCCAAAATCGCTTCTTCACGAAGTGCAATTTCTGACTTTTTTTGATTTTCCTTTTCGTCCATAATCCAAGTATACTAGCATTTTTTTGATATTTTTGGGAACATAGTACCCCAAATCTAAATTGTCTTTATTTTTTCAAAAAAATTATTTTCAGTCTCTTTACTGCAGAATCCGTCACCACACACATAAGATATTAGATAAATAGAATCTCCTTTTTTCACAGCGATTGAATAAAAATTTGAAAGGTATTTTTCTACTTTATCTTCAAGGGTATATTTTATTCTAAGAGCTTTTGTATCCAAATAATCAATCTCCTCTACCGCTTCCGCGGCAAAAATCACCCCCCTAGATTCTGAACCTTCTTTGAACTCTTGCAAATAGCTATTTAACAAATCCTCAGATGTAAAAGACGAATAATTCTCTGGACTTAACACTTTTAAATCATAAAATAAGATTGAGAAAGCTTGGCCTTCATAATCCACATTATAGGCGATGAACCCTGGTTGATTTTTTGTTGTAACGACATCTGTACCTAAAGGATGCTCAAAAGACACTTTGGTTTCCTTGTCTTCAAAAGATTTCCAAGAAGAATAGTTTTCCTCAACACCAACCTTACCACTAGCTCCTAACGCCTTTTCACGAGCACTGTTTAAAGAAACCAAAACAATACTTGAAAGTATGGTAATAACCAAAAGAGGGACAACAACAAATCCTCCTATAGTAAAACCCTTTACTATTTTCCTTGTTTTGATTCTGTAATTTTCATCGATAGGGCCAGCATCTTCTTTGCATACCTTGTATAAATGGTAAGAAAATATAAAAGTAAATCCATAAAGAATAGCAGAAAAAAAACTTGGAATTAATATTGATAATACAGAGAAAATAATTGAACCAGAAGAAAAAGGATTTTTAAAACTCGAAAACTCTTTTACATAAGTCGAAAAAGCCACAAAAGCTTCACTAAAATTTCCATCAAAATTTGACTGCACGATACCATAACCGACAGCGAAGACAATTGCGCCAATAACAACAAGAGATAATAAAATAATAAGGCCCAGTAATAAACTAAAAAGAAACAGCTTGAATCTTTTTCCTCTTGTATACCAAAAACTTTGAGTAATCGCATCTAGTGATTTTTTATTTTCAAGTAAAACCACCGTCGTTGCAAAATACGCAGCTAAACCAAAAATTATGCCTGGAACAACAAACAAAAACAGACCGGATGCTACAAAAAACGTAGACACAATAGAAACAACAAAGATCGGCAAAGTGAAGCTTAAGACTTTCTTATATTTAACAAACACCCCCTCTTCTTGCTTATCGTCTATGTCTTTTAATATCAGTACGCTCCCCGCTTGAAGGATAGTAGCAACAAAACCGATCACAGCAGAGATAATACCGGTAATAATCATAAATACGATAAAAAAAGTAGGGGTAGTTTTTTCTGGTCCACTTAAATATATTTTAAGAGCTGAAACAAATTTAAATAAAGTACCTAAAGTGGAGGAAATTATTAAAAATACAAAAAAATAATAAAAGACTTGTTTAAAGTTTATTTTAAAAAAATTAAAAGATTCTTTTAGAACTGAAAGAAAAGTAAAGTTTACCTTGGAGACTGGTAAAGGCGCATTGTTAGTTTGATCCATATAAAAATATTATCTATTATTTTTATACTATACCACGAAATTTAGGAGAAAACCTATTTTATAGGATTTGCCAAAGAGGCCTTAATCTGAGCTTCAATTTGTTTTTCTAACTGGATTCGATTTAATTCACTTTCAATCCTAGGAGCCAAAATCACAGAAATAGAAATTATACCCACAATAACAATAGCTCCAAAAATTGCGAAGCCTTTTATGAACCTTTTGGTCTTTTTTATATATTCCTCTGAAACATGGTGAGCTGTGTGTGAAAAGTTTTTATAAATTTTATAAAAGAAAACCATAGCAAAAGAAATCAAGCACGCACTAACAGCTTGGTGAAAGATCGTTGAGAAAAATAGATATATTGGTCGAGTTCCTTCCATCGCAAGTAGTGGTTTGAAAATTGAAAACAAAATTACAGACACAAAAAGTGTCACGATAGACACCAAAGCTAAAACTACAACAAACCCAAGGAACTGAACAAAAAGATATAGTTTTTTATTTTTAGTTAGTACGAAACTGTGAGTAATCGCATCCATAGTTTTTTTATTTTCAAGTACAACAATATTCAGAGCAAAGAAAGAAGCAAAAGTAAGGATGATTCCAGGAATGATAAGTAGTGCTCCTCCCCCGATAATCATAAGGAGTGTAACTATAGATGTCAGAATAATCGGCACACCAAAACACAAGACATCCTTGTAGTGGTTTTTCAAAGAATGTTTCTTTCCATCTTCAAGACCTTTAATAAACAAAGATGAGCCATAAGTAACGATTGCATTGAACACTCCCACAGCAAGAGACACAGCCAAAACCAAAAGAGCCGTGATTGCTATAGCCCAGACTGAACCTGTTTTAAAAGCAATACTAAAGAATAGATTGCCAAATATATGAACAAAAGCACTGACTAAAAGTGGAATAAAAAAGTAAAAAAATAAAAGATTTTTATGGAGCAAACAAAAACTATAGGTTGATTTTAAAACATCGAAAAAAGAAGGTAAGTTGTCTGGAGTCACTTTCTCAAAGACCTTCTCTTCCACACGATCTATCGCATTTTCTACTTTTTCTATAGGATTTTCCATTTTTTTAAACGTTTTTATATTTTAAAGACAAAACACCAACAAAAACAATTGTACCGTAAAAGCAGGTTATCCACAAAAAAACTTGCCGAAAATTAGCTTTGATTGTATATTGTTCCATGGCATGAAACAAACTGCCGTAACCCAACTATGAGAAGCTACGTTCGCCGTGTCGTTTGCAGGCTGTTCCTTCACCCTCACCCCTCCCGCAAGTTTCTGAAAAAAAACAGCCGACGACGAGGTAAGAAGTAGTCTTCCATAAAATCGGTCAGTCAAAAAAAACTCCCCAATTTAGGGGAGTAATTTTTTTATACTGTTACTTTTTGTGATTCTTTACAAGACGGAGAACAAAAGACTGTTCCGTCGGCTTCACTACAATTTTCACAAATCACTAAATGCTTGTGACAGAAGTCATAGGCACAATTTACATATCTTTCAGATTTTTCTTTACACTTTTCACACTCACTGATCACCTCCCTTTCTCCACCAAAATCCATCACTACCCTGTTGTCAAAAGTATAAAGTGCTCCAAGAAAATCTTCTCCGGGAAATTTTTCCATATATGAGTGCATTCCTCCATCGAGTTGGTAAACTTCTTTAAAACCTTTTTTAAGTAAGTAGCCGCTCATCTTTTCACATCGCACTCCTCCGGTACACACCGTCAAAACTTTTTTGTCTTTCAAATGCTCAAGTTTAGGTAAAATTTCTGGCAGATCTCTAGAATTTTCTAATTTCGGATTTATAGAATTTTTAAAATGCCCTACCTTAAACTCATAATCATTTCGCATATCAACAACAACGAAATCTTCATTTTTTTCGTACCATTTTTTTAATTCTTTTGGTGGTAAATGTTTTCCAGTTAATTCATTTGGATTCACATCATCTTCTCCAAATTTTAAAGAAACAAGTTCATTCTTCACCTTAACTTTAAGTTTCGGGAAAGCCTCTCCGGTTCCAACACTTGTTTTAAATTCTATATCACGAAAATTTCCCATAGGTTTTGTTTCTACAGAAAGACCAATTTTCCGAAACTCTTCCATGTACTTTTCAGTGTCTTTTTTCAAGCCCTCTAAAGTTCCATTTATCCCTTCTTTGGCAACAATAATCCGCCCCTTCAAGTTTAAGGCGCTACAGATCCCTTTTTGCCACGCCCAAAGCTCCTCGGGCTTTAAAACTGGGGTGTATTTGTAGAAAAGCAGTACTTGGTAATCTTCTTTCATATACCTTCTATTATTGCCAAAATTTTAATTTAGTCAAAAGAAAAAGCCCCACCGACTGCCGGTGAGGCTTTAAAAGACACTAATTAATTTATTCGTGACTATGGTCTGAACAGGCACCTTCACATCCTCCAATTTTACAAACCCCACACTCTCCTTCACCTTTTCCATGACATTTACAGTATTTCATAACTGAGTATTTTCCTGGACCTGTGAAAATGATTGCAACAGCAGAAGCCAAAAGAGAAAGGTCAATTTCTGAAAGCAAATACTTTTGCATAAACGGTACGTTTGGAATTCCCCACTTTAGTTTGAAAGCAGCAACCGCCATAATGATCGCGAGCAAAATTCCAGCATAAAGAGTAAAAACTCCAAAAATCATAGCAAGTCCAGCTACCACTTCTATCGTTGCTACAAGAGGTGCAAGAGCACTACTGAATCCAATCTGAGTAAAGAATTCTTTTGTTCCAGCCATATCTTTAAACTTCAAGATTCCGTGGAAAACGAAAGTCCCCCCAAGGAAGAGTCGTAGAATTAGAAGACCGATACTTTTATTTTTAACACACTTCATATTTTTCTTTTTTTAATACCTTTGATAATTACCTTCAATTATACTTCCACCACATCGGCAATACAAGCCTGCTTCCCTTTCTTTTCTTATGCCTTAAACCTTTCTTTCGTCGCAAGATTTTCGTAAGAAGGAAAATAGCGGAAAATTTTCGTAGGGCGAAAATAGCGGAAAATTTTAAAAAGCTTCGCTGTTTAAAATCTTTCCGCATGATTTTCGTAGGGCGAAAATCACATTCTCTCTACTTCCTTTATACCTAGGAGAAATAGCCCATTTCTAAGCACCTCCCTAAAAGCTCGAGTTAAAGCTACTCTACTTTCTGAAGACTTCAGTTCAGTTTCGTCTACAATTTTTTCGTTTGCGTAAAATGCACTAAATTCATGAGCAACATCTTGCAAGAAGTCGGCTACAAGTTGAGGAGATTTCTCAAGCCACGCTCTTCCTACAATTTCAGGAAATCTATAAAGCATTTTTTGCAATTTGTAATCCCCGTCAACAAACTTTTCTCCTTTAATTCCTGCTTCTTTTGCTTTTCTTAAAATCGAATTTGTTCGTACGAGTGCGTAAAGAAGGTACGGACCAGAATCCCCCTCAAAAGAAAGAGATTTTTCTGGATCGAAAACAATATCTTTTCCAGGTGACTGTTTGAGAATCGAATACTTGATCGCAGAGACTGCTACAATTTCAGACACTTCCCTTTTCAAATCTTCATCCATCTCTCTCTCATTCATCTTATCCCTTGCTTTTACTTCCATGTCTTTAATCAAATCTTCTCCAGAAATTATGTTTCCTTTTCTTGAAGACATCTTTCCGTCAGAAAATCGTAGCAACCCATGTGGCACATGAATCGCTTTTTCTTTAAAAGATTTGTCGATCATCCCGATCGCAGAAAACAAAACTTTAAAATAATCGCTTTGCTCACTTGCAGTAGTGTATACAGAAAGGTCATATTCGTAGCGATTTGCTTTAGCAAAAAAGAGTCCTAGATCTTTTGCTTCGTAAGTGGGAAGCCCTTCGGAGTTTATAAAAACCCTCGTGTGTAGCCCGTGTTCTTCCCCTGGGAAAATGATCGCCCCATCACTTTCTTTAAAGATGCCCTTTTTCAGAAACTCGAGTACGAGTTCTTTTCCAGGATGAGCCATTTCACTTTCAAAAAAATATTCATCAAACTTTGTTCCCAGTTTCCTGTATATCTCCTCAAAATGTTCTAAACTCCACTTCTTTCCTTTGTCATAATAAATATTTATTTCCGGATCACTTCTTTCGTAAACTTTTTTGTTTATTTCTTTGATTTCTTCTTTAGCTTTCAGATCATCGGTGTAAGCAAGGTTTCCAACCACGTACGCATTCCCCATAAATTTAATCTTGTCAGTCAAAGA
>CAZIMQ010000014.1:0-12277 GCA_964540495.1 uncultured Candidatus Saccharibacteria bacterium
AGAAATTCCTATTTTTATGTTACTTGAAGTAAAGAAGGTGTAGAATATATTTTGTAGATGATTAAAAAAATTGTCACACATTTTCGACCTCACGCAGACGAGCTTGTTGCCCGTATGATTCTTAGAGAGTTTCCAGAAGGTGAAGAAAAATTTCCTGGCGTGAAAGTTGCCTCGACAGAATTTTTGTCGACTGGAAAACTGCCTGACGAAAAAACTTTTGCGGATTTTCCAGACACGGTGTTTTTGGGTGTCGGTGGGGGACCGTTTGACGAGCATGCGACGGACAAAAAAGAAAGAACAGAAAACGAAGTTTGTGCGACTCTTGTAGCAAAATATATTGGTGTGGAAAACAATCGCGCTCTTCAAAAAATACTTTTCTTTGTGAAGAGGGAAGATTTGGAAGGGATCAAGGTAAAAAATGAATTACCAATGATCATAAAGTTTTTGCACCAAGCTTATAAAGAAAATCCTGAAGATGTGGCAAGGTGGACTGAGCTTGCTTACAAAGCTTATTTTGAGGAAGAAAAGAAAAACACAGAAAATTTAAGCGAAGAGGAATTTGAAGTATATAAAAAAACTTGGGAGCCTTTGACTTTGGAAAGCGCAACAAAACTTTTGCGAGAGCATAAAGATTTCTCTTGGTGGAAAAAATTTGTTGACGATGCGATGCTTTTTCGAGAAAGACAATTTGATGAAGCGAAGTTTGAATTTAGGCAAAAAGGAAAAACAGAAAAAATTATTGCTTCCGACGGAAAACCTGTAGTTGTTTCTTTTGTAGAGTCAGACAATGAAGAGATGAATAAGTTTGTGAGATCGATCGGCTCACACGTAGTGGTACAAAAAAATTCTAGAGGAAATTACGCTGTAATGACAGACAGAAAAAGGGGAGTGAGTCTCGCTTACGCTTTCATGCTCCTTCGAATGGCTGAAGAACATTTTCGTGGACTTCCAATTCAAAAAGACGAAGAAACTTTACAAAAAGAAGGTTATTTAGAAAATGAGCCTTTCTGGTACCTTTTTCATACAAAAGACATGGGATTCAATGGATCTCTTACGACAAAAGATATAGAACCCACAAAAATTCCATCTGAAAAAGTTTTCGAGCTTATAAAAGAAGGGTTGAAGCAGAAGATTAGGTAAAAAATAAGATAAAAAATAGAGCAGTTTTTTAGACTGCTCGGACGATTGCTTCAGCGTGTTCAAGTGCTACCGCTTTGTTTGGGTACGTTGCGCAAAAACCTGAAGCATGGAGAAATGTTTGAGATTCGTGACGTGGGATTACCAGTGATGAATCTTTCACTTCAAGTTGCCAACCTTTTCCTCTCCATGGTGAAGCAAGGATCAATTCTTTTGGTTTCGCACAAATCTTCCACCCCTCGGTTTGTTCGTAATTTGGAATAACAACGACTTTGCCGGAAGGTGTGCGTTCGAGTGAATTCCAAACCCGCCTTAATCCTTGGATCTTTTCCGCCACAGCGATGTACCCTCCGAGAATTGTTATTGCTGTTTTGATCGCCTCCACAAAACCGGAAGGCACCAAGTTGAGGTTTCGGATGATGCGATTAATCGCATAGCTTTCGCCACCGTCTCCAATTATCCCTCTGTCGACGTCGCTGATGTAGGAAAAGAGAGATGTCTTTACCCACTGTCCCCACCAAGGCTTGAAAGTATCCAAGATGAGAATGTTTGTTGCGGGAAGGTTAGGATTCTGGTGATGATCAAAGTTCAGTCGGTTTGGTTCAAAAACCCCCCCAACGTCCAATACCATTACAGAAGGGTCTCCCAAGGACCGAGCAATTTCTCGATAGTCTCTGGTTCGATGGCATGGAGCTTTGCATCCTAAAATACTAAGTGATGCCACGGCAAAGATTTCGTCTGCGTGAAATTGACCGTCGTGTGTGACGATCCGCTGGATATGTTGAAAGTTCATAAGTAAGGAGCTTTTTATATGATGCATTATTTATGTAAAATGTCAATATGTTTAGTTGACTTTGTGTTTAAATATGCTATAATAGTACCAAAGTTCATTGAAATGCATGCTGGTAAGACTTAAGGGAAAAAGAGCCTTTAAGCCTTATCGGCATGCCTAGATGCTGATACAAAAACAAAGCAAACACCAAAACCAAAGGTACCTAGGAACACCTGCGTTGTACCATCATGAAAGCAAAAGAAACCGTGTCACCGGACACGACCAAAAAACCGGACTTCGTCGACTTCATTGGTATCGGAGTGATCCGAATTGCCCGAGAGGTCGGAATGTTTCAGTGGGAGTATGTGGATTGCGTCTCAGACGCTGGGGATTCGGCCTACCTGGGTCGGTACCCAGAAGCTGAACGGTTTCGCCTTGAACTGTGGTTGCCGGAAACGGTGACTGTGGGTAAAAAGGAAATTGTTGCGAAAGTTCTTCACAAGACTTTCTACACCAGAAGCGGTGGCAAGGTCTACTCTACAGAGAGAGATCTCCGCCAAACCGGAGGAGAGTTTGAAGAACGCCTCCCGGAAATCCGCGAGTGGCAAGGGGCAAAGTGGCGGGTTTACACCCAAGACTGTCCGTTGCAACGGAAAGGAGACCAACACGGCTCTCAGCGGCTGGTTGCACGGGAGAACGAAAACAACTTGTACCTCCTCCTTTGCGGAGATGGAGGTATACAGACGTTTGCGTTCTCGTTGCTTTACGATCAGCGCCACGACTTCGGTCTCTACGTCACAGTAGAGCAGGTCTGGGCGGGAGATGTGAAGCGCGGAGAGCGTGGTAAGCTTGTTTGTCACGTGCTTGAGCGGAAGCAGGGTGGAAGCCCAGCTTTGCTCAAAGTTGTCGAGGAGATCTATGCTTCCCGACTTCATCAGCTAGGCGAGTTCGATGGCGTGCTTCCTGAACGTGAGCCAGAGGAAAAAAACACCTCCGGTCTCGAGGTTTGGCTCGATGCCCAACCTCCTTCAGGTCCTCGTGGGGACTACGCTGAAGTGTTCTGCTACATGGTGAGTGGCCCTCGGGCACTTTCTTTTGGCAGGGATCAATTCGGCAACCAGATCTACATGAACTGGCACAATGTTGTGGGGGTGGAAGCCCCTGCGATTCGCCGGGTTGAGGCGGGACGGATTTACATCTGTCGCATTGAGGCGGAACCCCACATGACCTTTGAAGGTAAGAGGACCAAACTCTTTCGAGCCACTGAGATTACAGCTCTCAGCGACAAGGATAACTCCAAAAAACTCAAGGAACTGGCGGAAGCTGGTAACGAGGGTTGGCGGAGGTGGAGCAACTGGTGGGACGATGACAAAGAGGACAACCATAGGACTGTGCGGGAACGCACAAAGTCTTCTCCTCGAGTCGTTGACCGCGCTCGTCGCCGGCGGGTTTTCTTGAAGAAGCCCGCACCCAGCCTCAAACCCATGGTCATCGAACTTGGATCACAGTTCGGCGGCCTCTTGGATAGTCTCACGGGACAAGCCAAGTAATTCAGCATCTAGTGATCGCGACCCCCGGAGGATTACCAAAGGGGGTAAATTTTTTATATAATAAACGAAATGATAAAAAAAATAATCTTACCAAGTAGAATTCAAGTAGATACTTCTGTATCGATTTTTTTGCTTAAAAAATTTGGTGAAGAAAAATTGCAAGGGGTCTTAAGCGCTTCAATAGAAATTGAAGCAAATCCAACAGAAGAAAATTTAAAAGATCCTTCTATTCTTTCTATTGATGTTGGTGGTGGAAAATTTGATCATCACAACACTGATGTGAAGATTACTTGTTCAAAATTGATTGCGGTCGATTTAGGTATCGATAGTGATCCTGCGATTGCAAAACTTTTGGCGATTGCCGAAAGGGATGATTTTCATGGAAAAGGCATAGTCTCAGAAGATCAAGTAGACAAGTCTTTTGGTTTGCCGGGATTAATTTTAAGTTTAAATAGAAAATACGATAACGATCCTAACAAAGTTTTTTCTGTTGTAAATGAACTACTTGAAGCTCATTATGCAGATGAAAAACATAGAGCTCATGATTTACCAAATGAATTAAATGAAAAAAGAAAAAATGGTGACGCTGTAGAATTCGAAGTCATACAAAGAGGAAAAGCAGTAAAAGTAATTGTACTCTCTAGTGATGATTCTGTGATGCCTGGATTTTTGAGGTCTTCCGCTGGTGGGGGAAATGATGTAGTTGCTCAATGGACTTCAACTGGACATGTAAACATAATCACTAAACAAGTCAAAAGAATTAATTTGGAATCTCTAACGGCTCTGATAAGAAAAAGTGAAGCGATGATTTCTGGAATTGATTTAGGTGATGATATGGCGTATTTGTCTCAGACAGGAAGAATAAAAGAAATAGCGAATTGGTATTTTGATCCTGCGACGAATACGTTGCAAAATGGAGGAATTAATCCAAAAAATATTGCACCTACAAATATTCCCAAAGATAAATTTTTGGAAATATTAAAACTCGGTCTTGAAGAGTCTCTTTGGAAGCCAGAAAGAAAGTATGTTTAAAAAAGTAGTAGAAGATTTTGTTTGTGAGAAGTGCGGATTTGCTGTGGAGGGGAGCGGCTTCACAAATCATTGTCCTAAGTGTCTTTGGAGCAAACATGTAGATAATGACCCAGGAGACCGACAAAACACTTGTGGTGGCCTCATGAAGCCTTACAGAGTGGAAACTACCAAAGGAGGAGATTTTTTGGTTTTTAGATGTGAAAAGTGTAACGAAGAAAAAAGAAACAAGGTTTCTGCCAAAGATGATTTTGACGAGGTTTTGAAAGTTTCAAAAGAGTTTGCTTCTCGCCAAAGCTTAGAAGCTATAAGCTGAACGCCAAAAGCTATTCGGGTTTGATTCTAAAACCTTTTTTTGTTATATTGAGCGAGTGCTTTGAAACAGGCAGTTTCAAAGAATAGCGGGTGTAATTTAGTGGTAGAATGACTGCCTTCCAAGCAGTATACGGGAGTTCGATTCTCCCCACCCGCACAAACAAAAGTCCCCCTTGACGGGGGCTTTTTTTTTGTGCGGGTGAGCAAAGTGTCTACACACTTTGCGTGGGAGAATCGAAAGGAATTTTGATAATTTTTTGAGCACAAAAAATCAAAATTCCGGGGTCGAGGAAAAATCTTGTGACCGACAAGATTTTGAGGTGACCGATCCTCTTATTTCTGTAGCGGGTGGGGAGAATCGAAAGACGGAACGCAGTGAGGAGCAAAGCGACGAAGCGTGAGTCGGGGTCGCGACCTTTTGCGAAGCAAAAGAGTTGTGACCGATTCTCCTGTTTCCTGTAATAACTCTCCTTCCTCTTCGTCTTTCTAAATATACACATAATTAATTTTTTCTTTTTATTTTGTAATGTGTTAAAATATTTACTCCCAAAAAAATATGAATGAATTTGAATTTCCACAATTAAATAACAACGAAGAAGAAATTACGCCTGAGGTGATCGCTGCGATCGCAGAAGAAGAAAAAAAACCTTTTGAAATAAATCTAAACGAAAAACAACGAAGCGAACTTCAAAACGCAATTCAATTTGCTTTAAATAGTTAATTTTCTTTTTGCGTATCAAAAAACCTCATCAGAGTGATGAGGTTTTTAAAGTTAAAACTTTAATTTAACTTTATTTTACTGCGTCTTTCAAAGCTTTAGCTGCTCGGAATTTTGGTACCTTTGTAGCTGGGACTTTTACCATTTCACCAGTTCGAGGATTTCTTGCTGTTCTAGCCGCTCGAGGCTTAACAGAAAAGATTCCAACTCCAGCGATAGATACTTCGTCTCCTTTCTTTAGAGTCTTAACAATTGTGTCGAATACAGTATCAACTACAGATTCCGCTTGCACTTTTGTGCCACCAAGAACCCCGTGTACTGTTTCAACTAGACCTTGCTTGTTCATAAGTTTCTTTTGCTTAGCTTCTAATCCGACCGTAGTCAAAATTAATTATATATGAGGCCGTTTTTTATGCAACCTGCCCGCCATTGACTGAAGCCTGTCTTCAGGCGATGGCAGGCGGGTAGGGCGCGACAGCAATTTGTCTGTGGAGTTTCAGGAAAAGATTCCTTTGACTTCGTTTAGGTGTTTGAATACAAACAAAAAAGCCCCCGAAAGGGGCTTTTTTGTTTACTCATCACTCTCAACTTATCACTTCTTACTACCGTGCGTATTCCACCACTCTATTCTCTCTTATCACCGTCACTCGGATTTCTCCTGGGTATTTTAGTTCTTCTTCGATTTTCTTTGCCAAGTCTCGCGCTAGGTTCATTGCTTCTACATCTGAAACTTCACTTGGTGTTACAAAGACTCGGATTTCTCTTCCTGCTTGTAGGGCATAAGATTTTTCAATTCCTTTGAAGCTGTTTGCTAGGGCTTCTAGGTCTCCAAGACGTTTCAGGTAGTTTTCTACACTGTCTCGTCGTGCTCCTGGTCTACTTCCTGAAATAGAGTCTGCGGTTTGTACAATTCTAGACTCAAGTGTTTCATAAGGGTATTCCTCGTGGTGTGCTTCCATTGCTTTTACAATTTCTTCACTTGCTCCAAATTTTTGTAGAATTCTTCGTCCGATATCGACGTGTGTTCCTTGTACTTCGTGATCAAGTGCTTTTCCAATGTCGTGCACAAGAGCTCCTGCTTTTGCTACTTGAACGTTTGCACCGATTTCTTCAGCAATCATTCCTGCGATGTGTGCCATCTCAACTGAGTGTTGCAAGACGTTTTGTCCGTAACTTGTCCGGAAGTATAGACGCCCGAGGATTGCAACGATTCGTGGGTCAAAGTTAAGGACCCCTGTTTCAAGTGTTGCTTGTTCTCCTTTTTCTTTAATTATTTTTCCGATTTCTCCTTTAGCTCTTTCGATTTCTTTTTCAATTTTTGCTGGTTGAATTCTTCCGTCTAAGATCAAACCTTCAAGAGCAATTTTTGCAACAGCTCTTCGGATAGGGTCGAAAGAAGAAAGAGTGATTGTTCCTGGTGTGTCGTCTACGATCACTTCTACTCCTGATTCACGTTCAAAAGCTTTGATGTTTCTACCTTCTTTTCCGATTATTTTTCCTTTTAGTTCGTCAGAAGGAATCGTAACTGAAGTTGTGAAAATGTCTTGGCTTACTGAGTTTGCGTAGCGTTGTACAGAGATTGCTAAAATTTCTTTAGCTTTCATGTCTAGCTTTTCTGCGTTTGCCCCTTCAAGCTTTTTCATTCGCACAAGTAAATCTTCCTCGTACTTTCTTTCAATCGAAGACATGAGGTTTTGTTTAGCCTCTTCTTCAGTCATTCTTGCAACTTTCTCAAGCTCAGATTGCTTTGAAAGTTCCATCTGATCGACTTTTTCTTTCTTCTGTTTTATTTCTTCAATCTTTTGTTTGATCCCTTCTACTTCTTTGTCGATGTCTACTTGTCTTTTGTCGAGTAAACTTTCTTTCGCGATTAGTCTGTCTTCTGTTTTTTTTGTCTTTTCTTCTTTTTCTTTTATTTCTTCTCTTACACTTTTTAGAATTGCTGCTGCTTCTTCTTCTGCTGCAAGAGTTGTCTTTTTTGCTTCCTCTTTTGCTTCGAGCATCAGTTGTTTGATGTCGTGCTCAACAGAACCTTTTTTTCCAAGAGCTACAAGAACTCGGAGGAAATATCCGATTGCGATTCCTGCTACACCGGTCGCTGCCAGTAGTAACAATATTATTTTTAATGACATAAGCGTTATTACCCGCTCTTAAAGTTTCCTTTTGTTTCGTTTTGAATTTTTTTGAAGTTTTGTTTTCATGAGTTGTAGTCAACTTCTGTCGGTGTTTCGATACTGAGGAGTGGTTTCGGAGACGGATTTTCAATTAAATGCTAATGCACCAAATATACCTTGGTTTTTGACCAAAGTCAAAATCAGGTTATGGGTGATAGGTGGTGGGTTATAGCTAGAACAAGAAGTGTCTTTATTTTTACTATGACCTAAAACCTACCACCCTGCCCGCCATTGCCTGAAGACAGGCTTCAGTCGATGGCAGGCGGGCTACCACCTTCTTTAGATTACCTTATCAATCACCCCGTACTTCTTTGCCTCGTCAGCAGACATGAAAAAGTCACGATCTACGTCTTTTTCGATCTTTGAGAGGGTTTGACCTGTGTTTTTAGCAAGTATTTTGTTTAAAACATCTCTTGTTTTAAGGATGTGTCGAGCGGAGATTTCTATGTCTGTTGCTTGTCCTTCAGCTCCTCCTAGTGGCTGGTGGATCATGACTTCGCTGTTTGGCAGGGCAAATCGCTTTCCTTTTTTACCATTTGAGAGGATTATCGCTCCCATTGAAGCTGCAATTCCGACACAAACTGTCGAAACATCGTTTTTGATGTTGTTCATGGTGTCGACGATTGCAAGTCCGGCAGACACATGTCCCCCTGGAGAGTTAATATATAGAGTAATGTCTTTTTTTGGATCTTCAGATTGAAGGAAAAGTAATTGAGCGATGATTGTGTTTGCGTGAGCGTCGTCGATAGCTCCTCCAAGGAAAATAATGTTCTCTTTGAGTAATCGAGAGTAAATATCATAAGCGCGTTCACCGAAGGTGCTTTTTTCGATGACTGTTGGGATTAAGTAAGACATAAGTTTTAGAATTAAGATTCAAGAATCGTGAATCAAGAATAATGTTAACAGAGTCAAAATAGCACAAAATAGGGGAGTTAGCAAAAATATAAATAAAAAATAGCTCTGCTGGGAGCAGAGTTTAATCGCAAGCGGTTTCCGTAAACGGCTATAAGGGTTCCTCGACGAATTTATCTTTTTCGTTGAGGGTCACTAGGAACGAATTGTTTCCACGCCTTATGATGCGTTCTTTCGAAGACTCTTCGATCACTTGCACTCCAGGATATTCCGCAGAAAAACGTTCGGTGAAAATTCTCCGACGCGATTCCGCAGGGTCTGTTAAGAGTGTGCTTAGTACATATACCAGAATCAAAATAACAGCAAGTATGGCAAGGGTTGAGAGTGTGTCCATAATAGTTTCGGTCGGAATTAACCAAATTAAATATACGAAATTGAGGGGAAGTGTCAATGAAAATTTTGATAAAAAAATTCCCAGAAAAAATTCTGGGGGTTAAGGTTTGCGGATGTGCAACTTGCCGTAAAGGATGCCTCCCAGAAGAGGAAACACTACGAGGGCTGCCGTTATCACGGTTGCTATAATCCACAAAGTTGGTGTGTCAAAGGATGAGGGGGATGGAATAGTCATTTTGTACTTTTTTGTTTACTATAATCCGTTTCAATTAAAATGCAATAGTTTTTGACAATTGTCTTGTAAAGTTCATACTGATCGTTATGAAGCAGTTAAAGGTAATAGAACTTGGAAATCTCACACTTCGTCTAAAAGCGAAGGAAGTTTCTTTGAAGGAACTCGTGAGTAAAGAATTTCAAAAGTTTTTGAAAGATTTGGTTTTTACTTGTGACAAGAAAAATGGCATGGGAATTGCAGCACCACAAGTTGGTATTTCTAAAAGAGTTTTTGTGGTTTGGAGCAGGCCAAACAAGAGGTACAAGAAAGCCCCAAAGATGGATCCTTTGGTAGTTGTGAACCCAAAAATTACAAAATTTTCTAAAGCAGAGAAAAAGGATTTTGAAGGCTGTCTTTCGATTCCGGGAATTCGGGGATTGGTAAAGAGATCAAAGCAAATAGAAATTGAATTTTTAAATATTGATGGCAAAAAACAAAAAGAAAAGTTTAATGATTTTGTAGCGAGAATTTTTCAACATGAGTACGACCATCTAAATGGAATTGTTTTCCTCGATCGAACAGACTCAAAAGATCTTCTTACTGAAGCGGAGTATAAGAAGATGGTGAATAAAAAATAAATACTATATATTTTCTATAAATTTTTTTGTTTCTTTATTCTGCTCTTGTTTTAAAGGTTTGGAGAGATTCCACACAAGATTCCATTGCATCTTCATCATTTCTACAAAAATTTCACTTTTTAAAATAAATGCATAAGGCTCATTGTCGCAAGCAATAAAAGCTACTTTGTCTTCATAGATCCAATAGCCAACTGAAAAATCTATTTGTTTTGGCGCAACTCTGATTTCTCGCAGGAATTCTTCTCCGCTCCCAAGATATGGGAATTCTTTCGTGTCGATGATTTGATTTTCTGGCCAAATAGCGCGAGTAAAAATATTTCTTTTAATTCTTTCTTTATTTAGAAAATTAAAATAATCAGCACCAAGAACTTTTAACATTTTTTTAATTGGCCAAAAACTTTCTGTTTCTGTGTTTTTGTAGAGAATTAGATCATTTAAGACATGCTGGACGCCCGATTTTCCTTCAAAAAATTTTAGCTCTGGTTTTTTGTTTGCGCCCGTATTTAAACTAGAAAATAGTTTATCTATAGAAGATTTTGTTTCCCATAAAGTAGAGATCTTAGTGTCTAGATTTTTCTTTATATTTTCTTTCTCTAAGACCCGGTAAGTTTTTACACTTTGTTTTGTGATTTCTTCTATTAGATTTTTATCCAGAAGTCGCTCTATAACACCATAAATTGTAGTCCTTTTGATAGAAGAATTTTTAGCAAGTTCTTGGACTTTTTGTTCCCCATGAGTAAAAAGGGAAGAAAACAGAACTTTTTCTTCCTCATCGCATCCGAATTGGTCTAGTAATTGGCTTAAATCTGTCATATTTGTCGGACAATGACAACAATATATCATTTTGTGCCATATTTGCAACAATTTCACTGGACACAACCGTCCTGATTTATGAAGACTGAACTTACCACTACTGCTCATTACAACTGGATCATGCTTCCTCCTGGAAAAACAGCGATCCTACGTTTTCCCTTCCAGGGAGAACTCAGTCAGTGCGAACTGCCGGAAGGTCTAATCAACCCTCGTTTGGCTACCGCTCCTGAACTCATCGTCGCAAACCAAGGGTACCCATTTCCTTGGGGGACTAAACCTGAAGCAAGTGAGACAAATACCTCGCGTATCTGGAAGGAAAGACAAATTGGCGTCGGTGGCCTCGTCCACAACGCTTGGTTTGTGACCGACGATGGTCGTATGGGTGGAGCGCCCAATGTACCAAAGATTGGACCTGGCGCACTCCGACACTACATGTATCTTGATGGTGGCACATCAAAAGCAGGCCTTGCCGAAAATGAGGGCCTCGCTATTGTTGCTGAAATTTCCGATCCTGTAATCACTCGTGATTACAGGAGGATGCAACTTCACGCAGCTGAGCATGTCTCCGGAGATCGGGGTGCTATTATCATCTTTCCAAAAGACGATCAAGGTACTTATTATGTGGGTTTTGTTGGCAAATGCATGGAGTGCCCAAACCCAGAACTCATCTCCGTACGAGCACTCAAGCATGCAGTGCCTGATGTTCTGATTGAGCTTCATCCGGATTGGAAGAATTGGAGAGTTTAAATGCAAGTCGTTCGACGCAGTCGAACGACTTATTTTTATTGCATAGAAATATATAAATGATAATGTGTATTTATTCTAGATTCGTTATTCTTAATTCTATATTCTACTTAAATGCGTCTACACAGATTTTTTGTAAAAGAAAATATTGGGGGAAATACCGAAATTGAAATTTCGGAGGAAAGAATCGTGCATCAAGTACGAAATGTTTTTCGGCTTGGGGTAGGGGATAAGATTGTAATTTTTAATGGTGATGGGGAAGACCATGAGTGTGAAATCATATCGGCTTCGCCTAAAAATCTCAAACTCGAAATCCGAAATTCGAAAAAAGGAATTATGTCAAAAAAAGATGTGACGCTTTTCATGTCTCTGATAAAAAAAGAAAATTTTGAACTTGTTTGTGAAAAGGCAACTGAGATTGGAGTAAAAAAAATTGTGCCTGTTGTAACAGATCGAGTAACTTTGAAAAATTTAAATCGCGATCGAATAGAAAAAATTTTAGTTGAAAGCTCTGAACAATGCGGAAGGGGAGATATCCCTGTTCTCGGGGAAGTAATCAATTTACAAGATCCAATTTTCAAGTCAGGAGAAAGTATTTTTGTTGCAGATTTTGGCGGTGAATCTTTCGAAACTTATAAACTTACTAACTTAAAAACTTACGGACTTTTGATTGGTCCCGAAGGAGGTTGGACTGAAGAAGAACGAAAACTTTTTAAAGAAAAAAACTTTAAAATTTTCTCTTTGGGTGAGACGACACTCCGTGCTGAGACTGCTGCAATCGTTGCTACTTTCTTGAGCTTGAATTGAGAAGCGAGATTAAAAAATTTCGCCAGCACGGAAGGTACTGGCGAGGAATTAAAGAGCTGTTAAGCGTCCACAAGTACTTGTTTTTCGTGACGACAATCAATTGAGCCGACGAACCCACTTT
>CAZIMQ010000015.1:0-4117 GCA_964540495.1 uncultured Candidatus Saccharibacteria bacterium
ATGGTCAGTTTAACTAGCTACGGATCTTACTTTCTCTAAATCGTCTAAGTAACTCTTTGAGGCTCTCATTTTCTGAGGTAATGATAATTATGTTTTGATCTAAGATTGTATAGAAAAATAGGTCTTTTCCTTCTTCGCCAATTGCTCGGACGTCCCTGTTTTCTATAAGCCTATCTTTGAAATCAGCAGTAATTGGAGTTGTGGTACCAGAGTTTCTTCCAAAGATTGGTTCAAGATCGTACGCGATTGTTTTCTCCCATTCCAAAAGCCCAGGCAGTGCTACTTCGTTTGAATTTAAAAATAAAAGTAAAAAAGGTGAAGGTGTAGTTTTTCCATAAAAAATTCCTAGGTAGTATTTTTCATACAAAGTATTTGAAAGTTTTTCTGGAATTCGAGAGTTTAGAAATTCAAAAAATTCTTTACTTAAAACTTTCTGTTCTGATTTTAAAACCTCAATTTTCTTTATTGTTCCCTCAGGTTCATTTTCAAGCTTTCTTTCTTTTAAAATAGAAAGAAATGAACTTTGTGTAAGGTTTTTTATATCAATTGAAGCTTTCTTGTCTGTAGTGATAGGTTCTGCTTCCTCGGGCACTACAACCTCAGCCACTTCTTTGTTTTGTAGGAAGTAAAAGTAGTAACCACCAAAACCTACCGCACTAATCAAAACTAGTGAAAGAAAAATTAAGACCAAATTACTTTTTGATTTAACAGGAGCTTCTTCTCTTTTTTTTGTTTCTTCTTGAATAACTACCTTGGCAATAGAAAGACCATCTGTTTTTACAGCGCCACCGACATCTCCTTGAAAGGTTCTGATTTGATTAAGTACCGGTAAGCCTTCTTCATCTATTGTGGGCTTCACTGGTATGCTGCTTACTTTTTCAGTAGGTGGAATTTTCATTCCTTGGTATACAGTTGAATTTACATCTGAAAGATCAGCAAGGTTTGCTTTACTTGCTTCCCCTTCGTTTGCTTTAAGTGCTTGTTTTAGAAATTCATCTTTATCCATCCCGTAGTGAAAATTGGCATCGCTCCACAGAGCAATTTCAATTTTATATTAAATTTTTATTAAATTAACTACCCGTGTTTTTGTTGGATTGTTTATTTTTTAAATAATGCCAATTTCTACTACGGGATCCATCCCTTATATTCTATAACTAAATGAGATTCGAAACAAAAAAACCGCGTCGCCTTTACGCGACGCAGTTTTTTGTTTTTTTATTTCTTTTTGAAGAAATCAGGATTTGCGAGTTTGATTGAAAGACTAATTCTATCTTTTTCATCTATCTCTTTTACCATTGTTGGTACAATGTCCCCTTCTTTCAAATAATCTCGTACGTTATCAACTCGGAAAGGTGCCATTTCAGAAACGTGAACTAGCCCTTCTGCATTGTGTCCGATTTTTACAAACGCTCCGAAATCTACAATTCGAATTACTTCTCCTTGGTATTTTTCTCCTTGTTTGTATTCATGTGTCATTTCCTCAACAATTTTCTTTGCTTCATCTGCAGATCCGTCTTTTCCGGTGATAAAGATTGTTCCGTCTTCTTCTATCTCAAGAGTTGCCCCTGTTTTTTCAGAAATTTCTCTGATTGTTTTTCCTCCTGTTCCAATCACAAGGCCAATAAAATCAGGATTGATTTTAATTGAAATGATTTTTGGAGCACTTGGTGAAATTTCAGTTCGAGGTAAGCTCAGTTCAGCTTCAATAGTTTTTAGAATATGAAGTCGTGCATTTTCTGCTTTTACTAGAGCTTCACTTAAAACTTTAAGAGGAATTCCGTCTACTTTCACATCCATTTGAATAGCTGTTATCCCTTCTTTTGTTCCAGCTACTTTAAAATCCATGTCACCGTGATGATCTTCTGGTCCTTGAATATCTGTAAGAAGAGCATATTCTTTTTCGTTTTTCATCATAAGTCCTGATGCGATTCCAGCCACAGGTGATTTGATAGGTACACCTCCGTCCATCAAAGCAAGAGACGCTGCGCACACAGAACCCATAGAAGTTGAACCGTTTGAAGCAAAAGATTCAGAAACTACTCGAATTGTGTAAGGAAAAGCTTCTTTTGTTGGAAGTACTGGAACGAGAGCTTTTTCTGCAAGGTATCCGTGTCCGATCGCTCTTCTGCTTACACTTCCACTTCTTCCAGTTTCTCCGGTTGAGAAAGAAGGAAAGTTGTAGTGATGCATAAATCTTTTCTTAGCAGAAACTTCCATGTTCTCAATTACTTGGCTGTCTCCTGGACCTCCAAGAGTAAGAGCTGAAAAAACGTGAGTTCCTCCTCGGTAGAAAATTCCACTTCCGTGTAAAACACTAGAAACTCCCCCAGCTTTTGCAAAAAGAGGTCGTACTTCGTCTAGTCCTCGTCCGTCTGGTCGTTTCTGATTTTCGATTGCTTCAGCGTGAATTAGTTTGTCGATTTCGATTTCAAAATATTCATCAAAGAAAGAACTTTTTACTTCAGGAAGTTTTTCTCTAGAAACTTTTGCCCACTCTTCTTTTAGTCCATTTATAGCGTCTTTTCCTGGTCCTGAAAAAACAGTGTCTTTGAATTTAGGTCGAATTGTTTCTTCAAAAAGTGAAACCACTTCGGCTGGAATTTGTGGCGCCACAAATTCTCTTTTTGGTTTTCCGATTTCACTTACGATTGTTTTCTGCCACTCTTGGATTTTTTCAATTTCTTTTGATGCAAGAGTTAGGGCTTCATCTGCAACTTGGTTTGAAATTTCTTTTGAAGCAACTTCGATCATGTTTATGTTTCCATCTTTTCCGCAAGCAGTGAGATCAAGAGACAGTTCTTCTGAATCACGTTCTAGGTATGAAGGATTAATTTTGTATTCATTTCCAATTTTTCCAATTCTGACAGCGGATACTGGTCCGTTCCAAGGAACGTTAGATGTAGCAAGCGCAAGAGAAGATCCAATCACTGCCAAAACATCTGGATCGTCTTCTCCAATTGAGATTGCTGTGATTACTACTTGCACATCAAATCTAATATGTTGATCAAAAAGTGGTCGAATTGTTCTGTCCACTACTCGCCCAGCAAGGATCGATTCGTCTGAAGGTCTTCCTTCTCTTCGAATAAATCTGCTTCCTAGAATTTTTCCAGCAGCGTAAAACCTCTCCTCGAAATCAACTGTTAGAGGAAAAAAGTCTCCATCCTTTTCTTTTTTCCCCATACACACAGCAACTAGAAGTGTTGTGTTTCCATAGCTTATAAGTACTGACCCATTTGCTTGGTCAGCAAGATCAGTGAAAGACGCTTTTAGGGTCTTTCCTGCAACTTCCATCGAATATTCTTTTGTATTCATTTTTTAAAAGCCTTGAGAGGCTTAATTAGTGGTCTTCGCATTCTAAATTTGAAGATTTTGTCTTCAAACCTATTGGCAAAGACCACGCTTTTAATATGGAAAATCATACACTAAATTTGGTGTTTTAACAATAAAAAAGCCGGTCGACTGCGTCGACCGGCTTCCTATCTCACCTTCTTTTACTCTTCAAGCATCGCCTCCAAGTCTGGAGAAAGCGCTCCTGGAGCTTGTTTTTTTATACGATTGTTTACAGGACGAGTGGATTTTGAAGGAGGTCTTTTTTTACTGTTTTCTGTTCTTGGTCCCCTTTCTTCTCGTACTCCAGTGTTTCCCATTAAATATTTTTCTGGTTCATTGTCCATGTCGATAAACTCATCCACAGCTTCTTTGAGTTTCAAAGATGAAGATTTACCAAAGCAAATTGCTTCTACTTGGCAACCTTGGTTGAGTTTTAAGTATTCAACAAGCGGAATAAAGTCCCCGTCTCCAGATGCGATTATCACCGCGTCTAGTTTTGGTGCGATTTTGATCGCGTCCACTGCAAGACCTACGTCCCAGTCAGCTTTTTTAGAACCCCCAGCAAAAATCTGCAGGTTTTTTGTTTTTGTTTCAATGCCCATGTTTTTTAGCGCATCAAAGAAGCCTCGCTCCTCCCCACTTTCTGTGGTTATTACATAAGCGATTGCTCGTATTAAGTGCCTATCTGCTACTGCGTCTTTGAGAACGTTAGCAAAATTCACCCTTGCGTTGTAAAGGTGTTTTGCACTGTGATAAAGATTTTGTGTATCAATAAATACACCTACGC
>CAZIMQ010000015.1:4127-11807 GCA_964540495.1 uncultured Candidatus Saccharibacteria bacterium
CCTACGCGTTGTCCTTTGTGTTTAATTACACTCATATAAATAAAATTAGATTCTAGATTCTAGAATTAAGAATCTAGAAAAACTACTAAAATAAACCGTCTTTATAAAATAAAAACCTACTTAACCTTAAAAAAATTATTTCTTCTTGAGTTCTAGCTTTTTCAAAACACTAGTATATCTTTTAGCATCTGTCTTTTGAAGATATTTCATGTGACTTTGTCTAGAAGCTACAAGTTGCAACAGACCTCTTCGTGAGTGGTTGTCTTTTTTGTGTTTTTTTAGGTGACTTGAAAGCTCCTCTATTCTTTTAGAGATAATTCCAATTTGAACCTCTGGAGAACCAGTGTCTTTGTCGTGCACTTGCACAGATTTCATGATTTTTGCCTTTTTTGTCTTTGTAAGCATTGTTCTGACAGATTATCACGAAAGGGCTAAAAATGCAAGACTGACAGCTTGGCTCCCCTGCTCCGTGCTATACTTTACCCATGAAAGATCTTTGGGCTTTAAAAAGAGAATTTTTAGAACATATAGAGATTGAAAAAGGTAGAAGTGTCAAAACTGTTGAAAATTACGACCACTACCTCTCTGTTTTCTTTGATTTTGCAAAGGTTAAAGACCCAAAAGACCTTACTTTTGAGATGCTTCGTGAGTATCGTCTATGGCTAAACCGTCGTTCTACAGGAAACAATCGTGCTACAGGGGAAACTTTGAAGCGGCGTACTCAAAACTACTACCTCATCGCTCTTCGAGCCTTTTTGAAGTTTTTAGCAAAAAGAGGTGTTTCTTCCCTTTCGGCTGACCAAATTGAGCTTGCGAAGGTTCCCGAACGGTCTTTGGATCTGATTACCCCAGATGAGTTAACTCGGTTGCTAAAAGCCCCTGACTCTGAGAAGGACCCGGAACTAAAAGCTCGTGGTAAGGCTATTTTAGAACTTCTTTTCTCTACAGGGCTTCGTGTTTCTGAGCTTTGCTCTTTGAGGCGCGACATCGATCTTTCCCTCGATGAAATCACAATTAGAGGAAAAGGAGGAAAAGTACGTTTGGTTTTTCTATCTCCAGACGCAAAAAAGGCTATAAAAGATTACGATACTTTGCGAAAAGACATGGATGACGCTCTTTTTGTGAAGAAATCTAAAGAAAAATCAAAAGGTGAAGGTGAGGGCCTTACTCGCAGGTCAATCGAGCGTATTGTGAAACAATACGCCATAAAAGCTGGTATCTCAAAAAAAGTTACTCCTCACGTTGTAAGGCACTGTTTTGCAACTGACTTACTTAGAAATGGTGCCGATTTGCGCTCAGTACAAATCCTCCTTGGGCATGCAAATATCACAACTACTCAGATTTATACACACGTTACAGACGAACATTTAAAAGAGATTCACAAAAAGTTTCACAAAAAAGGCTAAAAAAGGTAAAAAAATTACCGAGTCACACTGTGAAGTGTGACTCGGTCGTATGAAAAGTGCCTTGTTCAGGCTGCCGCAGCGGAAGCTGCGAAGTTGCTGACACCTCGTTGTTCTCGAGGTCTGTCGAAAGTCATGAGGAGGGTGATGTTTTTCCCATCATCTTCGATGGTTATGCCTGCTCCGAAGGCTTGTTCGAAGCAAACTCGGCTCTTGCCGTCACGCGCCAATGCGCGGAGTTTCTCCCCATGGTAGTTGCCGTTCCCCTTGATTTCAATGGGTTTATTGCCCACTGTCTGCGTTCGCGCTCCGTAGAGCCAGTCGTAGACTTCGGGGTGATCACTGCATCCGTACCGATCTCGCCTCGCGTCAACGTGCTCTTGAAGAACGCGTTTTGCTGGCTTGCCCTGAGACGACGACACTACTACTTCTGGCTTTGCTTTTTTTGCCATAACATAGGTGTTCATTCGGGAATATTTATGATTGCTTCGTTTCGCTACAGTTGCGAACGATGCGAGTATTCGAATGAGCTCCGAGAGTATATGCTACTCCTTCTTTTTTGTTTGTAAAGTGATTTCTGGGGATAGTCAAGGTTTTGACATGTGACAATTGATCAGTAACAAGTGACCAGAAATTTGGATTTTAGTTTTTTATTTTTTCTGGTTAAAAGTTACATGTCAATGGTCAAAAGTTCTTTTGCTGTAGTACAATTAAAGAAATGATCCCGTTAGAGGCCGCGGTCACAATTTAACAATTTTAGTCTAAATATATGAAAATAGAAAAAAAAATTATAAAAGTAATCTTTTTGCAGAGCGCACTGATCGCGACCTGCCTCTAACGGGATGAAATTTGTTTCATGGAACGTGAATGGAATTAGAGCTTGGCACAAAAAAGGCCATTTTTCTTGGTTTGAAACTGCAAAACCTGATTTTTTCTGTATTCAAGAGACTAAGGCGGACGAGACTCAAATCCCTGGGGATATAAAATACCCTGTTGGTTACACGAGTTTCTGGAACTCTTCTAAAGCTCGTAAGGGTTGGAGTGGTGTAGGTGTACTTGCAAAACATCAACCTTTGAAAGTGTACATGGAGCTTGGTGAAACAGACCTAGACGCTGAAGGGCGCTTTTTGGCCTTGGAGTATAAAGATTTTGTGCTTATAAACTGTTACTTCCCTAACGGCGGTCAGGGTCCACACAGAATTGAGTTTAAACTCAGGTTTTACGACAAATTTTTAGATTTTTGTGAAAAACAAGTAAAAAAAGGTAAAAATGTGATTTTTTGCGGAGATGTAAATACAGCCCACAATGAGATCGATTTAGCTCGTCCAAAAGAAAATGTAAAAAATACTGGGTTTTTACCGATCGAAAGATCTTGGCTCGATAAAGTTTTAAATAACGGTTTTGTAGATGTCTTTCGGGCTATGTACCCTGAAGATGTGAAGTATACATATTGGGACATGAAGACTTTTGCTCGCGACAGAAATGTTGGGTGGAGAATTGATTATTTTTTTGTAAATAAAAAGTTTTTTTCTAAAGTAAAAAAAGTAGAAATTTTAGATGATGTGTTCGGATCGGACCATTGTCCTATTCTTTTAGAAATTTAAATCTCTAAAAAACCCATAAAGGACAAGCTTAAAAAGTTTGTCCTTTATAAAATATAGTTATCCACAGTTTGTCCTTTACATGTCTTTTATACGCGTTACAATAATACCAGTCCCACTTTATCTCTTTGTGGGAAAAGGTTCTTTAACAGGTCGAAGATTTATTCTTTGAACTAAAGCGCGATGTGATTTCCTGATCGTAGTCAAAGTCCTACCTTCGGTAGAGACAATATTTTTTGGAATTTACATCTATAGTTTTACTCAAGAAAATACTTTAGACCCCTCAAATGAAACCTCAGAAATGAGAGTTTCGAAGCCTCTCGAATGTCCTTAAAGGACATTGGGAACAAGGCCGCTTTGCACGGTAAAGACGAGGTTGTTGGTGAAAGAAGGTCTTTCACAAGACAAATAAGTACAGGGAATTTATTAATTGATCCCTACCGCGTGATGCGGCCTTTCATATGTCTATATAAATATAAAAAGTATTCACCCTTAAGTGAATACAATCTTCTCTCCCCTCTTTTTTATACTAAATACGGGATACCGTATACTATCCCCTCTCTCATTACACCCTATGCTTCTCTCTTATCTCCTCTAGTATCTTTTCATCCTCTTCTTCTTTCTTTTGTCTCCCCTTTTCTCCGAGAGCTCGGAGCTCATCTTTTGGTAATTTTGAAAGTTCTAAAGCTCTATTTTCTAAATATTCCTCTGTATTTTTTGTAGGATCTTCTAAAACTTCCTCAAGGAGTGCTAGTAAAATTTGACCCATTTGAGGAGATGGTTTTAAGTGTAGTTTTTCTATTAAGTCCGTTCCACTTATTTTTAGTTGAGAAACTGATATAGGGTCACATAGCGCTTCGTCAATCATTGCGTGGTACTTTCGTAGTCTCACTGGATCTTCTTTCGGCCTGCCGGTTCCTATGCGGTCACAGATACGTACATTCATTAGATCCCAAATTTTTTCTTTTCCAACGTTTGCAATCATTCTTCGAACAGCTGAAAGAGTAATCATTTCTGTGTCAGAGAAAAACATATGCCAGCGCACTAGTTTTACTACTGTATCAGTGGTTTCTTTTGAAAATTTTAGTCGCTCAAGGATTTTTTTTGTCATTCGTGCACCTACTACTTCGTGTCCGTAAAAAGTATATTCATTTTTTTCTTTTGAAAATCTGCGAGTTGCTGGTTTCCCTATGTCATGTAGAAGCGCTGCAAGCCTTATTTCAAAAGGAAAATCTTTTTTAGCTGCGTGATCAAGAGAACGAAGTAAGTGTTCGAATACATCGAAAGAGTGAGCTTTGTTTTGTTCACACCCTACTCCTTCAAGCAATTCTGGCAAAAAATGGCTTAAAATATTGACTTTTTTAGCCGTGAGGATTCCTCGCATCGGTTCTCTTGAAGCAATAATCTTTGAAAACTCATCACGAATTCTTTCAGATGAAATATTTTCAAGTAAATCAGCGTTTTCTACGATTGATTTTTCTGTTTCGCTATCTATTTCAAACTCTAGCTCTGTAGCAAGTCGAACAGCGCGTAAAATCCGTAAACCATCTTCTTTAAATCTGTCTGTTGGATTTCCAACTGTTTTTATAATTCCCTTGCTTAGATCTTTGATCCCTGCGAAAAGATCTATAATCTCTGTTTCGTTGTCTTTTTCTCTAAGCGCAATTGCGTTTATTGTAAAATCTCTTCTTTTTAAATCATCAGATATGTTTTTACTAAAAGTTACTGTATCAGGGTGTCTATTGTTTGAATACTCCCCTTCTACTCTATAAGGAGTAATTTCGATTACTTTAAGTGTAGGATCTTCACTTTCTGTTTTTACCCCAACGGTTCCAAAGCTATTTTCATAAAAAGAATCAGGAAAAATCCCTTGAATTTCTTCCGGTGTTGCATTTGTTGTGATGTCCCAATCTTTCGGTGCTTTATTTAGAAATAAATCTCGCACACAACCACCCACTAAGTAGCCCTCGAAACCTTTTTCCTCGAGTTTCTTTATGATTTCTGTAACTTCCGCTGGAATCTTAAAATGTGTTTTCACACACGAATTCTATTATATTTTTTGATTTATTCATAATTCTTATGTATAGTTTGGTTATTGCGTCCGTAGCTCAACTGGATAGAGCATCAGTCTTCGGAACTGAGGGTTGCAGGTTCAAGTCCTGCCGGACGCACAAAAACGTTAAAAAAATCCGGACTGCTCCGGTTTTTAGCTTTTGTGAACCGCAGTGATGTTTTTGTTTGAGGCTCTGCGAAAGGCAAAAACCACGAGGTGGGGTCGCGAAAATTTACGTTAGTAAATTATTTGTGACCAAATTGCTCTTATTTTTGTGCGGGTAGGGAGAATCGAACTCCCGTCTAATCCTTGGCAAGGACTCATTCTACCACTTAACTATACCCGCATTTGAGTACTATTATAGTCATCAAGTGGTGCAAATACAAATTTATGTCTAAAAATCCCATCTTACAAGTTTGTTAAAGATTCTATGAGACAGTCTTTTTATACACTTTTCCCCCGAGTTATCCCCATAAAAAACCTTTAATTTTTAACAAACTGGGGATAACTTAGTGGATATGTGTAAAAGACAGGTATTTTAGTGTCTTTGACTAAGAGCCAAAAACTCCAAAATACGTTGCTAAATATAGCCATGTCGCTTTTAAAGGTCTTTTCACGTGTAAGTAGCTAAAGTGTTTCATAAGAAACATATATAAAGTGTTACACATGAAAACTTCTATGTATAATTACCTATATATGACAGATCAAAAAAATCTTCAGGTTGGGGTAAAAGCAATCATTATGTCTGATTCTGGAAACATTCTATTTCTAAAGAGAAATCCAAGTGTTTACAAAGATGGCAAGCTTCTTTTGGATATTCCAGGAGGAAGGATAGACAGCGGTCTGGGTCTCGAAGAAAACCTCAAAAGGGAGGTTTCAGAAGAAACAGGTATAAATACCCTAGAAATTACAGGTATTTTGGGTGCGCAAGACATTTACTATGAAAACAACCACGTAATCAGGCTCACATATGTTTCGCGTGTAACAGGAGAAGGAGTGGTGTTAAGCGAAGAACACGAGTCTTTTGAGTGGATTCCTTTAAAAAACGTGCTGAGTAGAGCGGGTGAAATAGACGAACTCGTGGTAAAAGTTATAAAGGACAAAATGTCCTTTATGAAAGACATTTTAGTAAAAGATGGCAAAACACAATGAAATAGGGAAGATCGGAGAGGGTTTGGCAACTAAATTCTTGGAAAACAAAGGGTTTAGTGTTTTCACGCAAAACCTCAGGGCTTCGTATGGAGAGATCGATATTATTGCTCGAAAGTCTGGAACAATTCATTTTGTAGAGGTAAAAACTGTTTCGTGTGAAAAGGGAGGTCTGGCTCTGGAAAACAGAGCGGAGGAAAATGTTACACGTGAAAAGCTCCATAAGCTAAGTAGGGTGATTCAAGTTTATATAAATAAGGAAAAAGTGGATAAGTGGCAGTTTGATGTCTGTGCTGTTTATCTTTTTGAGGAAGAAAAGGTTGCCAAGGTGAGGTTTTTGGAAAATCAGCTTTTACCTGAATAAAAAAAAGCTCATTACAGAGCTTTTTACTTGTTTGTCGGAGTACTGGGATTCGAACCCAGACCGTACGCTCCCAAAGCGCATATGCTAGCCGTTACACTATACTCCGATAAATAAACAGAGTAGAGTCTATCATATAATTTTAATTTATAGTAGAGTGCTCATATGGAAAGCCGAAACAACAAAAAACCTTTTTATAATAAAAACGAGAAATCTAAGGATTTTGGAGTCAAGAAGCCTTTTTTTGTAAAGAAAACAGAAGGGGAATCAAAGTTTCCTAAAAAGCCCTTTTTCACTAAATCAAAATTTGGTGAAAAGCTCAGAGAAAAGCCTAAATTTGATAAAGATGTTAAATCTTTCCGGCCTCGACCAAAATTTGTGCCAAACAAGCCCTCAGACACTTCTTGGGGCCGTGTTTCTTCTTGGTACGATGAAATGCTCAAAGACGATGGCTCTTATCAACAAAAAGTAATCGAACCAAACCTTTTGCGAGCAATCGATATACAAAAAGGTGAGAAAATTTTAGACCTTGGTTCTGGGCAGGGGCATTTTGCTCGTTTGTTTGCAAAAGCAGGGGCACAGGTGGTAGGACTCGAGATTTCAGAAGAACTAATTGCTTTAGCGAAGAAATACGACACTAAAAATGTTTACTACATAGCTGGAAAAGCAGACGAGGCTTTAAATTTTAAAAAAGAAGAATTCGATAAGGTAACGATCGTGCTTGCTATTCAAAATATGAAGAATTTTGTAAAAGTGATCGAGGAAGTAGCGAGAGTTCTAAAACCCCAAGGTAAACTTTTTCTTGTTTTAAACCACCCAGCATTTCGAGTGCCTCAAGAAACTGACTGGGGTTTTGATGAAAGAAGAAAAGAGCAATTTAGAAAAGTTTTTTCATATATGACGCCACGTGAAGTTCCAATAATCATGGATCCGGGAAAAACAGGAAAAGAAAAGACTTTTTCTTACCATAGGCCGCTTCAAGACTACTTTAAATCTTTTGCAAAAAATGGACTTTCTGTGACTCGTCTCGAAGAATGGATTTCTCATAAAAAAAGTTCCCCTGGTCCAAAACAGCTAGCAGAAGACTCTGCTCGAAAAGAAATTCCTATTTTT
>CAZIMQ010000016.1:0-11721 GCA_964540495.1 uncultured Candidatus Saccharibacteria bacterium
AGTCTTTAGTTTTTTCTTTTTGATTATTTTTGGAAAAACTTTTATGGAACTTTTTTCAAAAGACGCCAATGTAATAAAAATTGGGGTGGAGTACCTTTATGTAGCAAGTCTTGTTTTTATGTCTTATGTCATTCTTTTTGTCTCAAGTTCGGCTCTGCAAGGCATCAAAAAACCAAACCGAGGTATCTCTATCTCCATTGCACGACAAATAGTCGCACCCTTAATCATTTTTTATTTCCTAGCGAGTAAACTTGAACTTCCCCTAATTTGGCTATGGATTTCAGTTTTTGTAATAAACTGGGTTAGTGCGATTGTGCTGTACAAAATGCTCGACAAAGATTTAAAAATCGAGGAAAAAAACCTATTTAAATCTTAACTTCTTAAAAATTCTAAACACTTCTTTTGGAATTTCTTGTCTAAAATCTCAATTCCTAAATGCCCACCAGTTTTTACTTCAAATAAATTTACTTTTGTTTTTTCGACAAATTCTTTTAAAGGAGTAGGCGAAATCACATCGTCATCTTTAGTTTGGATTAAAAGACATTTTTTACCATCTATTTTTTCTGTTTCAGTTGAAGGGTTATAAATCAGACCTTTTTCAATCTTTTTCCAGCCGTTTTTTGCGATTCTGTAACCTTGTCCAAAAGCATAGCGAACAAAAGACTCAAGCTTTTCAATTGGTTCCACAGTGTCTTCCATAGTACGCCAATCTAAAACAGGACAAAATGCAATTACCTTTTTTACCCTTTTATCTTTAGAATTCAAAAGCACAGCAGGTCCTCCAAAACTTGCACCAATCAAATAAACTTCGGGTTTTGTAATTTTAAACTTTTTCCCTTCCCACAGATCTAGGAAACCGTTTGGTAATTCATCGATTATGTCTTTCACATCGAACTCTGGAGGGTTTTTAAACATTTCCCCAGCGCTTTCCCAAGAACCTCGGTAGCGCGGAACGAAACAGTTGTAACCTGAGTCAGCGAAAAAACCACAAAGTTTTAAAAACTTTTCTTTATTTGGATATCCAGGCATACCAGAGCAGAAAATAATTGTTTTATTTGTGGCTTTTTCTGGTAGTAAAAACTCAGTCACAATTTCTCCTTTAAATTTTGTTCTTTTTAAATATTTCATTAGATTTCTGTTTTTATAACACTCATTACGTCAGTACTGTTTAAATATGCATCGAGCATTTTATTTAATTTTTCGTACCGAAGCGCTCTTATAATCGGAAAATCTTGCATGCGAGTCAAATGGTAAATCATTCTACCTATGTAAAAGTCAGAGGCGTAGGGAGACAATTTTGGGAAGTTGTTTTCTACACACAGAGCGTCTAGCCTAGAAAAATAAGTATCAATTTGCACCTGTGTCAGGTGGTATTTTATAAGTCTTTCACTTTTTGTCTTGGACCAACCAAATTGATGTAAGCCGTTTACACAAACATCGTACCCAAATGGTCCAAAATACGCTCCTTCAAAGTCGATCACACCTTTCTCTAAAATATTGTAAGCGTTTAAATCGTTGTGTTCAATTGTAACTGGGTGGTCTTTAAATTTCAGCAAAAACTTTTCAAAAAATCTTTCTAGCTTTTCTTTTAATTCTGGAAATTCTTCCCCTGCAACAGAAATATGCATTGCTTTTCTTACATCTTCTGAATCAAAACCTTTCTTTACTGTTTTAAATTTTGCTCGAAGATACTTTTCTATCACAGTAAGAAATTTTTCGAAGCTTTCTTCAGAAACGTCACCAAATTTTTCACAATCCTCGATAAACAAATCAATTAAGGGTTTTTCACCCAAAAGCTCTTCTGCAAAAAAGTACAAAGATTCCCCAAATCCACCTTCTTCATATATTTTTGCTACCGGAAACTCATTTTCAATCAGATATGTTTGAAACTTTATTTCTTTTTCTAAAATACTTTTAGGTCCAATCCGAAGAATTTCACTCTCACCTTTATATATATAAACATCGTCATAATACCTCTTTTTTATAAGAGTAAAATCTTTATCTTTAAACGTGAGTTTTTCGTCCCCGAGCATACTAGTTTCTAGCATCCATCACTCTTTGAAGTGCTACAACATAAGAAGCCTTTCGCATTGAGATATTTTTTTCTTGTTTTACGGCCCACACGGATTCAAAAGCTTTAGTCATCTTTTCTGTAAGCTTCGCGAGCACGTCTTCTTTAGTCCAAGTCTCTTTGTGCATGTTTTGGTACCATTCAAAATAAGAAGTAGTAACTCCTCCACTGTTTGCCAAAATATCCGGAACAGAAATAATTCCTTTTTCTTCTAAAATCACATCTGCTTCGGGAGTCACAGGTCCATTTGCCATTTCGATTATGTATTTTGCGTGAATTTTGCTTGCATTTTCTCCTGTGATCACATTTTCAAGCGCACTTGGTACCAAGACATCCACAGGAAGTAAAAGTAAATCTTCGTTTGAAACAAAAGAAGCTTTTCCGTAACTCGCCAAAGAACCGTGTTCATTTTTGTAAGCCAGAGCGTCTTTTATGTCTATTCCTTCCTCATTGTAAATTCCACCTTTTGAATCAGAAATCGCCACGATTTTAAAACCCTGCTTCTCTGCAAAAATTCCAAAGTATTGCCCCACGTTTCCAATTCCTTGAATTGCGATTTTTGTCTCTTCTGGTTTTAAAGAAAATTTTTCTGCCAAAAGTTTTAAGACCTCTGCTCCACCAAAACCAGTCGCTTCTGTACGCCCTTCACTTCCTCCGTTTCCAATAGATTTTCCTGTAAAAGTAGCTTCAAAACGCGCTCCTGCGATTTTACTGTATTCGTCTACCATTGTGTCCATCGTCTCCGAGTTTGTGTACATGTCGGGTGCTGGAACGTCTTTATTTGGCCCTAAAACGTCAAACAAAGCACGTACAAAGCCTCTTGCGACTTTCTCCAGTTCTCCTTTTGAAAGAAGTCTAGTGTCTACCACAACCCCTCCTTTTCCACCACCAAAAGGAATGTCAGCAACTGCACATTTCCAAGTCATCCAACTTGAAAGAGCTTTGACTTCAGATTCATTTACTTCAGGGCTAAATCGAATCCCTCCTTTGTAAGGCCCGCGAGCATTGTTGTGCTGACTGCGAAGTCCATAGAAAATCTTTTCTTCACCAGAATCCATAACTACAGGAAAATGCACAGTCACAACCCTTTGCGGTTCTGTAAGTTTTTTTAAAGCAGAAGGCAAGATGCCTAAAATTTCCGCTGATTCACTAATTTGTTTAATTGAGTTTTCAAAAGGATCGTTCATGAGAGTTTAAGGTTAATAGTCAAAAGTTAATTGTTACAAGTTTTCCGCCTTCCCCTTCTTATCGAAAACTCCAAAAACAATGTTTACAAGTGAGAGTAAAATTCCAAAGAAAAAGGCTGACCAGAATCCTCCTACAGAAAATCCTTCGATCAATTTCGCAGAAAGTAAAATCAAAAGCGCATTTATAACTAAAGAAAAAATTCCTAAAGTTAAGATGTTTATTGGGAGCGCGATCAGGTTGATCACAGGCTTTATGAAAAGATTTATGATTGCAAAAACGATCGCAAAAACAAAAGCACCTAAAAGCGTTACTTCTACACTTGGAAGAAGGTAAGCTGCAATTAAAATCGCAAGAGTTGAAATTATCCAATGTTTTACCATATATTTTAATTAGTTTTTAATATTTAATAGTAATAACTATTTTACCACAGTGATAAGCTCTCCGCGCTCTTCTACCCTTTTTATATTGAACTTCACTCGCCCGATTGTCTGCCCACGAAGTGTCTCTATATCTACTCTCCAAAGCCCTGGAAAAACCGCTCCTTTAAAGGAATACATCTTATAACCAGTCTCACGTCCTCCAAAAATTGGCACATCAATCTTACTAGAACTAACCCATTTTGCTTCTTTATAATCAAAATATTGCCAATGGTGCACCACAGGAATGTTTAAGTCTTGAGGGGAATAAATAGCTGAAAAAACATAAGCGTTTTCCCCTGGCAAAAGCTTAAGAGTTGGGCGCATGAAAAATTGGTACCACATTTCTTTGTCTTCATACATCGTGTAAATATTTTGACTTGTACGAGTTAGGTTGTGGTAAGCTCCTGCGTCTTTTAAAACTAAAGGTAAAGGAGGAATAATGTTTAGTACGTAAAAAACATTTAAAAGCAAAGCCACTACCCCTATCGTAATATATGTTTTTTTACGACTTCTTTCAAAAACCGTAGGTGCAAAGAATTTTAAAATTTTTAAAATTCCAAGAATTATTAGCACCGCAACTATTCCACTTAAAATGAAAGAAATTCCTCCGATACTTTTTATAAATATAGGAACCAAGAAAATACTCATGGCGTAAATTGCCAAAAACAGTCCCCCTATTTGAAATGGAAGCCTAAGATAATGTTTTTTCCAAACCTCATTGCCAAGAAGTGCCAAAAGCATCAGTAAAATGAATGGCCAACTAACTTCCAAGGTTGCACTTCTTGTATAAAAAATTAAAAAAGCACTCCACAAACCTCCAAAGGCAAACTGCATTAAAAGCATACTCGGTGTGTGATGTTTTTTTCTTTCCGGATCTTTTTCAAAACTCCTATTTTGGATCAAGATTCCAGTTCCAGCAATTAAGATATAAGCAAGTAAAACAAGATTTTCAGCAAGCAAATCTGAGCGTCTCAAAGTGAGGTTATCTACAATAAATCCAAAAATCAAAGCTCCGATTGAAAGCTTGTTTTCGTTTCGAATTGCAAACATTTTAATTTTGTAAATCAAATTTTTCACGATTGTTGTATACAGATATAATACGACCAAAATTCAAAAAAGAGAAAAAGCTAAAATTCATATCTTTTAAGAAAGCCCCGTGTTACACTAGACCAGTCGAATTTTAATCAGGGTAATTAAACACAAATACCATGGACGATACAACAAACCCTACAGTACCAACACCTGCTCCAGAAGAAACAACAGAAGGAACTACTCCTTCTACAGATGCACCTTCTGCACCAACAGAAGACGCACCAGCAACTGTTTAAATTCTAGATCTCAAAAAGCCGTTCGACCTTGGTCGAACGGCTTTTTTCTTTAAGGTGCAATTTGATTAGCTCCCTCCACAAGCTCTGGCCCATCAGTTTCTGTTGCATCCCATCTGTCTCCATCAAATTCTCCGGAATAATCTTCAGTTGGACTACTTCCACTAGAACCCCCACTTGACCCTTCTGTTGAACCAGATGATCCTCCTGAACTTCCTGTTTCTTCAAATTCCTCGAGTACTTCTTCTGCTTCTTTTACAACTTCCTTTGCAACTTCAATTTCTGCTTCGGTGACAATTGGAGGAGGTGTTGTTGCGCCTGAAGTAGAAGAAGATCCGCCCGCAGTAGTCCCACTTCCGCTCGTGCCAGAAGAAGAGCTTCCCCCAGTACTTGTTTCTGATGTAGATCCTCCACTTGTACCAGTAGACGCAGTACCTCCGGAAGAAGTAGAACTTTCTACAGCAGGAACATCGAGACTTTTTGCCACAATTTCCACAGACCCAATCACTGCTGTTGCTTTTTCACTTTCTGTTTTTACAACTTCTATGTTTGCCTTCTCTGCATCTATCTGAGCTTGAGTTAAGTTAGAATTTAAAATAGTTAAATTACTAACAGTTGTTTCTAGTTCAGCAACAAAACTATTTATAACAGCCAAATCTGATTTAGCTTTTGCAACCAAAGAAGCAAGGGTTACAGACGAAGGATTCGATTTCGAAAGAGCTTTTATGGTTGCGAGATTTGCATTCCAAGACTGCAAGAGAGTGTTTATTTGTGCGCGCTTAGCGTTTATGTCTACAGGTGCGTTTGCAATTTTAATTCTTGGGTCAGTCGTAGGGTCTGTAAATAAACTGTCAGTTTTTTTGATTAAATCTCCGAAATTTTTATATTGACTTTCAAGAGTCGTGATCAATGTTTGTTCTGATTTTGAACGATTTAAAAGATTTTTTAATATAGAAGCAGAAGTTTCTACATTTGCTCGAGCTTCTTCCAAATTTTTAGCAGGAACCAAAGCTTGAGCTCTTGTCCCCAAGACAGAATCTTCTATAGCTTGCTTAGAAGCCTGATCTTCTTTTTGTTGTCTTACTTTCGTGTAGTAATAAAATCCTCCTCCAGCTAAAAGTAAAGAAATTACCACAAGTACAACTGGGAGCACAAAACCATTTTCTCTTATTTTATTTTTAGTTTTTTGCATTTTACGAAATTTTAAAATTATTTTTCAAAACCGTCTCCAATGTTAGCATTTTTTTCTTTTGCAAACTTTCGCAAATACATAGCAATTCCTCCTCCAAGTACTACAACAACCACAGCCAGCACAATATTTAATAAAAACTTATACCGTTCAGTTAATGGCACAACAGGACCCTCTGGTGTCACATAATCAGGGTTAACCACTTCTTCTCCCACTATTGCTGTTGGAATTTTATTTTCTTCTATATAAGAAGAAATCCTAGAAATATCGTACTGTGGGGAAGTTGCATTTCTGTTTCCATAGTAAAGCGTGTAATCTGAAGAAGGTTCTGCTTTAAAAATAGCTGAAATTACTGGACCTTCTACCGTTGCACTACCTTCGATTGATATAGGCTTATTGTCATCATTTATAATAGACAATCTAAGATATCGCGCTGTCTGCTCAGTGTAATTAAGCTTAGTTGAAGAACCTTCAAAAAGAGGGGTGCTGACATTTGAAATATAACCTTGCGACACAACTTTCCAATTTGTTTGATCACTTGAAGATTCTACAATAACTTTACGACTGAAGTTTTTACTATTTGTTTGAAGCGTAACGGAGTGTGTCAAAAAACCTTCTTTTCCTAAATCTATTGAAACTTCAGTGGTGCGTTTATCTGGATTATTAAAAACACTAGTTGAAACATTTTTTGTATATACAGGATTACTTATAGAAAAATCTCCGTATAAAGTAGCACCAAGAACATCTACAGCCCCCTCACTTCCTTCGCTAATAACAACTTTAAAGTATCTTGAAGAATTTTGAGAAAAAGACACATCATTTTTTCCATAAGTGGAACCTGTCACACTGTCAGTAAATTTAAATATGTAACCATCTTTAGTTACAAGAGCCCACGAACCACTTGAAACAGGGAGAGCTGTGTGGGAAGCGTACACACTTACCTGTCTCTTAAAGTTTTTTGAATTCGAGTCAATGTCTAGACGGGAATGAACTACCCCGTCACTCCCAGCGTCAACAATAAACTCTGTCGTGCTCCCTTTCGTAGTTTTATCTAAAATAGTCGCGCGAACAACACCACCTTTTTGAGACACTCCTCGCGAAATGAGATAGGGAGCTTCTCCAGTATTTTGATCTACTATTCTTATATCTTTAAAATTCACACTTGCACTAGATATGTCACTTGGAAGTACAATTTTTACAAAATCTTCTCCTTTTGGTACGGAAAGAGATCTTTTAAATTGCCATTCTGATGGAACAAACGAAGCCTCTGCGAACAACGCGCAACTAAAAATTAAGATTGGAATTATTACTTTTAATTTTTTTTTCATATTTTTTTTATAATCTATCTTTATATTTTGCATAGGCAAAAGAAGCAAGTAATGCAATAAGTCCAAACACTACAAAAGAAATAATTCTGTACAGTTCGCCTAGACTCCAAACACTCATCAATACTTTTATAGCTGTCGCAACAAAAAGCACGAGTCCCAGACGCCTCACTCCAGCGATTCTTTTTGCAAAACCAATTCCTGTTAAGACAATCGCGTACAATGCCCAAAAGATTGAAACCATTGTATTGGATTGATTAGAGATACTTCTGACTTCTTTATAATAACTCTCTCCAGCTTGCTGATTTTTAATTGAATTATCGTAACCTGTGTTGTAAAGGTCTGCATTTCTTGTACTTACAGAATAAGCTTCAGATAAATTTATTTGTTTTTGACTATGGTAATAAATAATTTGCGTACTAAATGCATATATAGTCAAAATATTTGCAACCACTACAAACACAGCTATTCCCCTCTTTTGAGTTTCCACATTGATACTGCCATATCTGTGGTACATATAAGCAATAAAATAACCTGCAACAACCGCAAGGGTAAGTACAGCAAATGATTGGTTAAAGAACGGAATGAAATTTTTTATTCGAGAGTAAATAATTCCCCAAGACAAGAAATTCAAAATACCAAGAATATAGACAATAATTCCCATAACTTGGAAACCGCGGTTGCTAATAAATGAAGCTATAATATATAGGAAACAAGACTCCGCTATCCAAGCTACAGCGATCCAAGGACCTGACAATTGCAAAGGAACAGCTAGTGAAAGAAAAACAACCGCTAATCCCGGCAAGAAAATATTTAACGCTTTGTCTTCGGCGCTGTATTTATTTGTTGTATATGCTACAGACATATAGAGGATAGACACGAGGACTGCGCAAAATCCCAAAACCCCATGATGCTTTGGCTCAAGGATCATATAACCCATCGTAGCAAAACCAAAAGCGTTACCTCCAAGAAGTAAGTAGTCTAGAGTACCAGCTTTTTCTCTAGCACTAAGAGATCGAGCAATACTTGCAAAAATAAAGATAATAAAAGAGATAAGCAAAAAGAACAAAGTTGGAGTTAAGGCTTGTTCTGTATAAAAACGAGCAAACCAAGCCGTAAATGTGTATCCTGAACCCAAAAAAGCTAACACTACGAGTTTTGGCCATTTTTTAAAGAAAGAAACAGCAAGAACGCCGATATTTAAAACTGTCACATAACCAAACAGTGTAACCATGTTGTTTTCATTTGAACCCACCAAAAAAGGAGTAGCGAAACCACCAACAACAGCGATCGAAGCTAAAGTGATTGTCGCGTTTACTATACTAATAGCAAAAGCAAGGATTGTGACTACACACATGAAAATTCCGGTCATAAAAGGGTCAATCAAGTGATAAAAGGAATTCGCAGCAAAAACAGAAAGATAAAGAATTGCAATACCTCCTCCCATCAAAAGGTCTGAGTAATTCAAATATTTTTTTCGGAGCCACTGCCCAAGACCTAAGAATGACAGTCCAAAAAGTACCCCAATCATTACTCGCCCAGCAGGACCAATCCAATCATTATCAAAAGCGTATTTCAAGAAAAATGCCACACCTATCAAAACAGCCGCGATCCCAAGTTTTCCTAAAAACTTTCCAGTACTTTCTTCTGTCGAAGGTTTAGAACTTGGAACACTAACAGTGGGGTTATTTAATGGTTTTGCCGTACTTGTAGAGACTGCCAAAGGCACAGTTTGAACAGGATTTACAACAGGAGTAACATTTTGACTTTGTGCAACAGGTGAAGGGGCAGAACCCAAAAGATTTTTTTCTTTTAAAAGTTTTTCTAGGTTATCAATCCTAGTATTTTGTTTATGTATCAAAAAAACGACAATTACAGCAAAAATTATTAGTAACATTTCCATAAAATAAACTTATTATTTATATAACTTAATTATATCAGAATTTTTACTTTAAAAGTGACAACAAAATTGGGGACACCTTTTTTGCAATTACTTCATAGCCTTTTTCGTTTGGATGAATTCCGTCCGACATTAAAGACCTATCGAAAACAATCCCATCTAAAACGTCTGGCACGTAAGCTATCTTTTTCTCTTTTACCAATTCCTCAAACAAATCTTTAAAATTGTCTTTCAACACCCCACCTCGTACTCCCAAAAGCAACACCACAGCTCCACGAGAGTGAATTTCGTCTATAATTTTTTCTAAATTTTTAAAAGTTTCTTCTCTTGGAACTTTTTTTAAGTAATCATTTCCACCTAAAAGCAAAATCACCACCTTAGGGTCATGTTTAAAAATTTCATCCATTCTTTTTAATCCATCAACGGTCGTGTTTCCACTTACACCCAAATTTACCATTGGGGCTTTTATTTCTTGTGACAAAAGTTCCACAAAGCCTCCTTTTGTAGTAGCTCCAACCCCTTCCACAAGACTGTCTCCAAAAGCCACAACAGTTGTGCCATCTGAAGGAAAATTAGTCACCTTACTTCCCTTTTTAAAAAACAAAAAAGCACCCAAACAAAAAACAATTAAAAAAATAACAAAAATTCCCTTTTTCATAGCAAAATTATATCATGAACAAAAAACATCCGACTCGGTCGGATGTTTTTTGTTCATTTATCGCTATAAACTTACCAACTATAGCGCGTCTTCCGCGTCTTCTGCTAAATCTTCTGCATCACGAGCCAAATCTTTTGCTTCACTGAAATCTTCGTCATCGAAAGCCTCACGAGCATCATCCAGCTTACTTTCAGCGTCATCAATCAAATCCTCTGCTTCATTTACATCATCTCCGTCATCATCAGCTTCATTTATTTTAACTTTAGCATCTTTGATAGCTTGTTTTGCATCATCGATTGCATCTTGAGCATCTTCTTCTTCATCATCTTTTTGTCCAATTTCATCAATTGCATCATCAGCTAGATCTTCCGCCTCTTCTACTAAGTCTTTTGCTTCGTCATAATTTTCATCATCCAAAGCATCTTTTGCCTCATCTAGTTTATCTTCAGCTTGGTCGAGCAAATCTTCCGAAGCGTCTACGTCTTTTCCATCATCGTCAGCTTCGTCTATTTTCGCTTGAGCTTCATCTATATCGTCTTCTACTTTTTCAATAAGTTCATCTATTTCATCTTCCTCAGTCTCACCTCCAGCGTCATCATAAGCATCTTCTGCATTTTTAAACGCATCGTCCGCTAATTCTTTTGCTTTTTTATAGTCTCCACTAAAATAAGCCCTTACTGCGTCAAAAAGATCTTCTCGAGAGTCTTCTAAGTTATTTTTTGCACTTTCAATATTGCCATCTGCACTATCTGCGTCATCTATTTCATCTTCTGCATCATTGTATTCTTTGATAGCTTTTTTGATCGCCTCTTTTGCCACACTGTCTGTTACAGTTGATGACTCAATTTGAACCTTTTGCTCTTCAGCTTGGCGGATTAGCGCCGCGAGCTGTTGTCTTAAAGCTTCTTCTTGAGCAGACACAGTAGAAGGAGCAGGTGTAGCAGGGCTTGGAGTGTTTACAAAACCAGACACAAGTTCTTCATATTTCTTTCGAGAAAGTGGTCCAAAAAACCCACTAGCCGGAGTTAGACCATTTGCTTTTTGCCATTTAGCAATCGCCTGCTTTGTAAGTTCACGAAAAAGACTAGTCTCTTTTCCAGGAGAACCAACACCATCGGTTGCAATTGTAAACCCTGAGTTGTTTAGATACTTTTGAAGACATCGTATATCTTCACCTTGATCTTCAAGATCAAGGTCACGAGTAAAATTACACTTTTCAGAAGCTTGCGCAGAAACAGTAGCAAGTAAAAGAAAAGCAAAAAGAGTAAACGATAAAATAGATAAAGATCTTAATATTTTCATATTTTTAATTTGCATAGATTTATACATCTATAATTATAATCCGCAAAGAAAAAAGAAGCAACAAAAAAATAAAAATATTCTGAAATATTTTTATCAACACAAAAGACCGCTAAGGGCGGTTTTTTGTGTTAGAAAATAAAAAAAATTATTTTCCTGATGCTTTTCGAGCATGCTTGATCGCAAGACGTTTTTTTGTCTTTTTTGATCGAGATGTTTTGTTTTTTGTATTTGTAGCTAATCTTTTTGCCATATTTGTATTCTACACCATCTTGTTAGAATTTAGAAGCAAATAGAAAAATTCAAAATCCGAAGCACGAAATCCGAAAAAATATTAAATCACAAGC
>CAZIMQ010000017.1:0-11071 GCA_964540495.1 uncultured Candidatus Saccharibacteria bacterium
AGCATTATATTGCTATAACAGCTAAATGTCAAGTAATTTATTGACTTTAACCTTAAAAAATGATATAATTAAAAAAATGAATAAAAGCTTTAAAAACAACAAAAAATCAGATTACGTCGTATTTATACTATGGTTCGTGGCAATTTTCACGCTCTCTTTTTCTGTACTTTTTACTTTAGGCCTAGTACCAAGTGAACTCGACGAGGATGGTGGAAATTCCTTTTTAAGTAATTTGCGTACCAAAACAATTGAAAACGTTTCAAATTTAGATGGGGAAATTAAACAGACTCCAAGAGAAAAAGGGGAAGAACCTCTCCGTGTTTATATTCCAAAAATCGGTACTGATGTTACGATTTCAAATCCAAAATCAACTGATGTTGTGGTCTTAGACGAGTACTTAAAAAAAGGTGTAGTTCGATACGATGGTTCTGGTCTTTTAGGTGATGGAAACATGCTTCTATTTGGACACAGTTCAAGCCTCGCTCAAGTGGTAAACAAAGCGTACAAAGCTTTCAATGGATTTCCGAAGCTTGTAGCAGGGGATTTAGTTTACATAGATTCAGAAAATTTTCGATATGTTTATAAAGTTGAAACTGTAAAAGTTGTTGATTCTACAACAGCTCTTGTGGATTTTTCTTCAAATAAAAATATGGTCACTCTTTCTACTTGTAATACCTTCGGTAAAAAACAAGAAAGAAATGTAGTAGAAGCAGTTTTCTCTCACAAAGAATCAAAAACTTTGTAAAAAAAATAAATCCCGCCAGCAAGTTTAGGCGGGATTTTTGTTGATTTCCATCATACTCATGGCATCTGGAAATACGAGGGAGAATCGAGGGTCGTTTCTTCCCATTTGTTTTTCCACAATTTCCATGATTCTAGCTCTTCTAACTCCAGGAATTTCATCAAGGAGTTTTGGCCACTGTTTGGCTAAGATGGGTCCAAGGGTTCGCTTGAGAACATTTACCGAAGAACGGGACATCGGTATGTAGGGCATTATCATGAATACGATCTTGCCATTAAAGAGAATGGTGATCGTCTGCACATCGAGCTGTTTCTTCTTCGGCTCTTCTTCTGTGGGTTTTTCTTTCATCTACCAAAAACATACCACAAAATATTTATTTGTAAATATTTTAAACTAAAGAGTTTTTTCTTTAATTTCTTTTGAAAGTTTAGAAAGGGTTTCTTCGAGTGAGAGATCAAATTTTTCTGTACGCCCTTCAAGTGTTACTCGTTCACTTTCTACTTCTTTTTTACCAATGACTGCGACATATGGAACTTTTTCCATTTTTGCATTTCGGATTTTTTTACCAAGGGATTCGTTTGATTCATCGATCTCAAAACGGATATCATTTTCACTAAGGAGGGAAGCAAAGCGTTTTGCGTAATCGATTTCATTTTCACCAATTGGTACGATTTTTACTTGTACTGGTGAAAGCCAAAGCGGAAAAGCCCCAGCGAAGTGTTCAATTAGAAATCCAAAAACTCTCTCGAGGCTTCCTATCGTAGATCGGTGAATCATTACAGGTCGTTTTTTCTTTCCTTCCGCATCTATGTATTCAATATTAAATTTTTCTGGTAGCAGAAAGTCCATTTGGGCTGTAAACAGGGTGTCTTCTTTTCCGTTTACATTTTTTGCTTGCACATCTAGTTTTGGACCGTAGAAAGCTGCTTCATCTTCTGCTTCAACATAATTGAGTTTTAGATCGTCCAAGGCTTCTTTCATCAACTTTTCCGCATTGTTCCAAAGATTGTCATCTGGATAATATTTTTCTTTGTTTTTTGGATCTCTTTTTGAAAATCTGTAAGTTACTATGGAAGATAGACCAAGGCTTTGCATGCCTTCCGCAATCATGCGACAAACATTTTTAAACTCTTCTTTTAATCCTTCTGGGGTCACAAAAATATGACCATCTGTAAGTTGGAATTTTCGCACTCGAATCATTCCCATAAGTTCGCCAGATTTTTCATACCGATTATAGTCTGCTATTTCTGCGTAACGCACTGGTAAGTCTTTATAACTCCATGGTTTTCTTTGGTACATTCTTATGTGATGAGGGCAAGCCATGGGACGAAGGTAAAATTTATCTCCATCCATATCGATTGGGGCGTACATATTGTGAGAATAGTGATCTAGGTGTCCTGATGTTTTATATAATTCTTCTCCACCTAGGTAAGGGGTCTCTACGTGCTCATATCCGTATTTTTTTTCTAAAGATCTAGAGAAATTTTCTAAAGCAAATTTTACTGATGTTCCTTTTGGTGTCCAAAGCGGAAGCCCTTTTCCTACTTTTTCATCTATAAAAAATAAATCTAGTTCTTTCCCGATTTTTTTGTGATCACGATTTCGTGCTTCTTCTTGTTGTGTTTCGTAAGCTTCCAATTCTTCTTTTGTGTTAAATGCTAGACCGTAAATACGAGTAAGCATTTTATTTTTTTCGTCTCCACGCCAATAAGCACCGGCAATTCTTGAAAGTTTAAAAGAGTCAGACTCAATTTCTTTTGCAGGGTTTTCTGTATGTACTCCACGACAAAGATCGGTAAAATTTCCACAAGTATAAAATGTGATTTTTTCACCCTTACTTACGATTTCATTTATGAGTTCTAGTTTGTAAGGATTTAAAGCAAAATGTTTTTCTGCTTCTTCTTTTGTTTTTTCTTCGTGAGAAAATTTTTCCCAAGCAGGAAGATTGTCTTTCATTTTCTTCTCGATCTTTTCTAAGTCAGAGTCTGTGATAGGAGAAGGGAATTCAAAGTCGTAGTAAAAACCGTTGTCTATTGCAGGACCAATGGTATTTTTTGTATTTGGGTAAAGTTCTAAAACAGCACTTGCTAGCAAGTGGGCGAGAGTGTGTCGTTTGTTTTCTATGTTTGTTTCCATAGGGGAAAGCATATCAGATTTTTGGAGTAATAAAAATAGCACCATTGTGGGGTGCTTTAGGATTCACAATTTGGCTTTTTCTTAGAATCAATGCCAACAAAGACAATTGCGCTAAATTCGGGCGCGTTGCCCTTTGGACGTACAAAAGAAAAAGATAAAAAACTAGGTTTTCTCTTCCAAATTCGTTGAAGCTCACCTACAACTTCTTGAGTTGTTCCCTCAACGGTAAATGATAGGGTAGTCATACTATTTTGAGTCTATATTTTTCTAATCTTTTCCGCAAGCAGCGATACCCCGCCATTTCTAAGAGATATTTTTCCTTCGATTGCTATGCAGTTTTCACCATCAAAAATTTTCTTTGTGTTTTCGTAAATTTCTGGAAACAAAACTACTTCCATTGTGGTACTGAAATCTGCAATTTTTACGAAGGCCATGAGGTCTCCTTTTTTTGTACGAATTTCTTTTATTTCAGCGCAGACCCCGAGAATCATTTGAGCTTGTCCTTCTTTTGGATTTTCTAAAACTTTTGCAATCGAAATTCCTTTTGATTGCATTTTTTCTCTAAATTTATCGAGGGGGTGTCCAGAGATATAAAGACCGAGGAGTTCTTTTTCCCACCTTAGCTGTTCGTTTTGAGGAAGTGGTTCACTGTCTCGAAGTGTTATTTTGTCACCTCCAACTATTCCACCAAACAAAGAATCTTGCGCACTGTTCTTTTCATTTTCACGGTTAAATTCTAAAAGTATGTCGATGTTATTGAAAAGTTTTCCACGATCTTCAAAGAGGTCGAGTGCTCCACACTTTACCAAAGCCTCGAGAGATTTTTTATTTAAGTTTCTGTCTTGAACCCTTTTTAGAAAATCTTCGAGTGAAGCAAATTTTCCACGAGCTTTTCTTTCTTCGATTATTGCTCCTGCGATTCCTTCACCAAAGTTTTTTACAGATGTTAGCCCAAAGCGAATATTTTCGTTTCCATTTTCGTCTTTTACAATTGTAAACCCTTCAAAACTCTCGTTTATGTCTGGTGGAAGAACTTTAATTCCAATTCTTTTACATTCAGCTACAGAGATCGCTACTTTATCTACGTCTCCAGATTCGTGGGTGAGTACTGAGCTCATGTACTCAGCAGGGAAGTTTGCTTTAAGATATGCAGTAATGTACGCCACACGCCCGTAAGAAACTGAGTGAGCTTTGTTGAAGGCATAAGAAGCGAAAGGTTCAATCCATGTCCAAAGTTCGCGAGCTTTTTTCTCTGGCCATTTACTGTACTCCACACAACCTTTGATAAACTTTTCTTTTTGCTCAGCCATTTCTTTTGGAATCTTTTTTCCTACAGCTTTTCGGAACTTGTCTACTTCTCCCCAAGTGTAACCAGCGATTTTGTTTGCCATCATCAAAAGGTCATCTTGGTAAACTAAGACCCCGTAAGTTTTTCGCAAAATCGGTTCAAGAACTGGGTCAAGATATTTTACTTTTGAACTGTCGTGTTTACATTCGATGTAGACCGGAATAAATTGCATCGGCCCTGGACGGTAAAGAGCTACCATCGCATTGATGTCGTGAATTGTTGAAGGTTTTAGATCGACCAAAAATCTTGTCATTCCATCTCCGTTAAGTTGGAAAAGGTCTTCGGTTTCTCCTCGGGCAAGCATTTCAAAAGTTTTCGCATCGTCGATAGGGATTGTGTCGATATCGATTTTTACTCCTTTAAGTTTTTCAGCAAGTTTTAAGGTGTCGGCAATGATCGAAAGGTTTTTAAGTCCCAAGAAGTCGAACTTTAAAAGTCCGGCGTTTTCTTCGTCGATTGAATACATGTCGTATTGAGTGATGATTTTCCCTTCTCCTTTTGGATCAAACTGTAAAGGGGTAACTTCGGTCAGAGGAATTGGAGCAATTACCACTCCCGCAGCATGTACAGAAATGTGTCGTGCACACCCTTCGATTTTCTTTGCCATCTCAAGAATGTTTTTTACCGTTTCATCTTTTTTGTACAAATCTTTTAATTCTGTTGATTCTTCAAGTGCTCGCTCTAGAGTCATTGGAAATCCTTGGCTACCCATAGGGATCATCTTTGCAATCTTGTCTCCTGTAGCTACGTCGTGCCCAAGAGCTCGTGTGATGTCGCGCACACTTCCACGAGCTGCCATCGTTCCGAAAGTTCCGATCTGTGCTACGTATTCTTTTCCGTATTTTTGTCGCGCGTACTCTACCATCTCGTCACGACGGTTATCGGCGTAGTCCATGTCGATGTCTGGAGCAGAAGGTCGGTCTGGGTTTAGAAATCGCTCGAACGGAATTTCGTATTCAAGCGGGTTGATGTTTGTAATACCAGAAAGGTAAGTTACAAGGGAACCAGAAACAGAACCTCTAATATTTGAAAGAATAAAGTTTTCTTTTGCATGTCGTAGGAGATCGGCTACTACTAGAAAGTATGGAGCATAACCTTTTGTTTTAATTACACTTAGTTCGTATTCTGCTCTTTCCAAAACTTCCGGAGTTTTTTCTACATTTCTTTTTTCAAATCCCGCAAACACAATGTCACGAAAAGCGTCGTCGTAAGTTTTTCCAGGCGCCAAATCAATTTTTGGAAACATCCATTTACCAAGAGGGATTTCGAGGTTGCACTCGTTGGCAATTTTTTCAGTATTCGAAACTGCCTCAGGTAGATCTTTAAAAAACTTATTTACTTCTTTTTGTGTGATAAAAGAAAAATCTGCTTCGTCGTCATTTGAACTTGCTGTAAAACTTTTTTGTACTGAAAGGAGGGTTGTTCGTGCTTTTCGGTCTTCTTTTTCTATGTAGTACACGTCGTGTGCTGCCACAAGTGGTATGTTTTCTTTTTTTGCAAACTCTACAAGCTTCTCCATTCTCTCTTGGAAACCATCTATTTCTTCGTGGTGTGTGATTTCTATGTAGAAATCTTTTCCATAGACTTTTTTATAAAACTCCGCCCAGTCGTGTGCTAGTTCCTCATTTCCATTTTTTAAAGCAAGAGAAATTTCCCCGCTGAAAGAAGGGGAGATTGCAATAAGTCCCTCGCTGTATTTTTCTATAAGTTCTTTATCGAGACGTGGTCTGTAGTAAAAACCTTCAAAATGGGAGTCGGTAACTAGTTTAATTAAGTTTTTGTAACCATCGACATTTTTTGCAAGTAGAACCAAACGAGTTCTTTTGTTGTCGATTTTTGGCTCGCGATCGTGACGGGTTCGGTTTGCTACATAAAAATCTACTCCAAGGATTGGTTTGATTTCAGCTTTTTTACACTCTTTATAGAATTCAATTGCGCCGTAAAGGTTTCCTGCGTCAGTTAAAGCCACAGCTTCCATACCATTATCTTTTGCAGCTTTTATAATATCGGGAATTTTTGGAAGAGCCTGCAAGAGGGAGTAATGGCTATGTGTATGAAGGTGTGTGAATTTTGACATGGATAGATTTTAACATAACGAAAAGAATTTGTTTGACTTTGAAGGATTGAAGTATAAAGTAATAGCGAACCACGTTATTTCTTTATGACAACTTTTTTTTACCTGTATGGAAATCCAGATGCGGAGTATACATCTGATGAGCTTCGGTCTGCTCAAAATCCACAAAATGTCAGGCTGTTTAGGCCATGTGAATACAATGAAGATTACCTTCCGCTGAGGGTAGAGGTAAATTACACAGGTTCATTACCAAAGGCTACAACCAAGACATTGAATCGGCTGGGCTACGAGTTAAGAAGGACCGAAGACGGAAGCTGAGAAATCAGCTTATTTTTTTTGGCTTTAAATAGCACATCCTTATACAATATATTTTATGACCGCTCTTTTTAAACTTGTTGGTCCTCCAACTATCAAACAAATTCCTGCAATGGTTTCGTGTGCAATTGATCTCCATGTTCGTCATTTGATGAAAGATTATGATTTTAGAAATACATTTGACGGGACATCACTTCGGTGTGTGGCTGTGACTGTTATTTTGAAAAGCAGAGAAAGAAAAGATTTTTTAACGATCAACAGTTTCTTTAGAGATTGGGGATATTCTTTAAGTCCAAATGAATAAAAGCTGAAACATCAGCTTATTTTTTTGTTTACTTTTTTTAGGTAGCGTGTTATGGTTTTAACCCTATGATTCTTGTTCCTTCGCCTGAAAATAGGGCGTCATATAGTGCTGTGCGTTTGGTTCATGTGGGAGGTGAAATAAGGGAAGTTTTGAAGAGAGGGTTGGGAACCGATTTTAAATTTGGGTTTTACTCAGAAAGCGGAATTGGTGTCGATGGTTTTGTTATCGAGCCCGAGGAATGTTTTGACCTGATAACTAAAGAGTTCCCACATTTCAAAAAAATGTAATCGATACCTGAAGTGAAAGCTTCGGGTGTATTTTTTTGTTTGTAAAAGTTACGATATATAAATGAGCGATAATTTTCTAATTGGAATAGATGAAGCTGGAAGAGGGCCACTGGCCGGCCCTGTGTCAGTTGGAATTTTTAAAATAAACAAAGCACATATTAAAAAAGATTTTTTTAAGAAAAATTTTCCAGGACTTAAGGATAGTAAAAAACTAACTGAAAAAAAACGAGAAGAATTTTTTGAAAAGCTTAAATCTTTTAAAAAAGAGGGTGTTTTGGGTTTTGCTGTTGTGTTGATTTCAGAAAAAATAATCGACCAAAAAGGGATTTCTTTTGCTATAAAATTTGGCATGGAAAAATGTTTAAAAAAAGTAAACGCAATGAGTACGGACGAGATTCTTTTAGATGGAGGACTCAAAGTTTCTCAAATTTTTAAAAAACAGAAAACGATTATAAAAGGCGATGAAAAAGAGCCAATAATTTCTCTTGCATCCATAGGTGCTAAAGTCACTCGTGATAGGTTTATGAAAAAAGAGGCTTTGAAATACCCTGATTTCGGGTTTGAGGTCCATAAAGGCTATGGGACAAAGAGGCATAGGGAATCAATCAAAAAGCTTGGGCTTACAAAAATCCATCGAAAGACTTTCTGTAAAGGGGTCGGGGTTTAGACCTTTAAATTTGCTAGATTTTTCTCTTTGTGTATACTGTTAAATATTATGGTAGTAAGAATGCGACACACCCGGTCACATACCGGCAATAGAAGAAGTCACCACGCTTTAAAGGCTACGGTCTCAAAGCTGTGTGAAAACTGCGGAAATCCAAAACTTCCGCATGTTGCCTGTGGTAACTGTGGTACTTATAAAAAGCGAGTAGTTGTCGAGGTTGTTACAAAAGCCGAGAAAAAAGCATCTAAAGCAAAAGCAAAAAAATAAAAGTAGCGTCCCAAAAGGGAATTAAAAAATAAGTTCTTTAATATGGCCAATAGGCACCTCTCGAGATCAGTAGTTTTACAAACAATATTTGAGTGGGATTTCAAAGATAAGCCCGAGACCTCTTTTGATGTTGAATTAAAAAGAAACCTAGACGAGTTTGCTCCGGGTTCTACAGATTTTCCTTTTATAAAAAAATTGGCAGATGGAGTTCAGAAGAAATATAAAGATTTAGACAAAATTATTTCAAAAGCTGCTCCTGATTGGCCTCTGGAAAAAATCGCAAATGTCGACCGAAACGTGTTACGTATCGGTCTTTATGAGTTGTTGTTTTCTGACAGAGGGGAGGTGCCACCAAAAGTTGCGATCAACGAAGCAATCGAGCTTGCTAAAACTTTTGGAGGAGAAACCTCAGGGCGTTTTGTAAACGGAGTACTTGGTGCAGTTTACAAAGAGCTTGGTGAACCAGGAAAAGATCAAGAATCAAAAAGAAAAAAACTTCCAGAAGTTGCTTTTGAAGATATGGAAATTGAAAGGTTGGTAGGTGCTGTTGTGTACGCTCGGGATGCTCAAAATATTTACCTTGCTCTTGTGCACGATATTTTTGGACACTGGACTCTTTCAAAAGGACACAATAAAGAAGATGAATCTGATGAAGATGCGGTGGTCCGAAAGGTTGCTGAAGAGATGGGGGTTGATGTGATTCCTGAAGATAAACTTGGATCAAACGAATATGTTGCAACTCTTCCAGAAAAAGGAAAAGTGAGAAAACAAGTAAATTACTTTTTAGCAAAAACAGATTTTAAAGATTTGAAATTAGGAGAGTCCGGCGGACTCGACGATGCGAAGTGGTTTAAGATTACAGAAATTTTAGACTTAAATTTTTATGACGATATTTTACCGATCGTTACAAAAGCGATTGGAATATTAGCATCAAAGAAAAATTAAAGTACTTCATTATTTATACTGAAATACTTGCAACTCAATGAATACAGATATAATCGAAAAAAAAATAGGAATAGTTTTTAAAGACAAAGCTCTCTTAGAGAAAGCTTTTACACACAGGTCTTATTTAAATGAAAATAGGGGTCTTGGACTTGAACACAATGAACGTCTAGAATTTTTAGGCGATGCTGTTTTGGAGCTTGTGGTTACGGATTTTCTTTATAGAAAATACCCAAAAAAACCAGAAGGCGAAATGACGTCTCTGCGTTCTGCTTTAGTGAACTCTACAATGCTTGCTGAAATTTCAAGCTCGCTTAATTTTAGTGAATATTTACTCCTCTCTCGTGGTGAAGCCAAAGACAAGGGTAGAGCAAGGCAATATATTTTGGCAAACACTTTTGAGTCAGTGGTTGGAGCGATTTATCTTGATCAAGGTTACGCTGGATCAGAAAAATTTATCTCAGATTTTCTACTTCCTAAGATAGATGAAGTGGAAGAAAAAAGACTTTGGATAGATGCAAAAAGTTTTTTCCAAGAACAAGCTCAAGAAAAGTTTGGATCTACTCCTCAATACAAAACTCTTAAAGATCATGGTCCTGACCACGATAAGGTTTTTACTGTTGGTGTTTTTATAGGTGAAGATTTAATTGCTGAAGGAAGCGGAAAAAGTAAACAAGACGCAGAACAAGAAGCTGCGCGAAACGCTTTAGACAAGAAGGGATGGTGATTCCCGCAGTACGGGAATCATGTCGCAAGAATTTTAAAAACGAGAGTTTTTAAAATTTTGCGACTATTTTCGTACTACGAAAATCAAAAAAATAATCCGTTTGTTTACGGATTTTATGCAGTGTCTGGCAAATCGCTGGCGTTGATCATTTGCATCACGCCTTTGAATGCGAGAAATAACACCGATAAGCAAAGCATTGCGAATACGGTTGTGTTGATGATGAAGGGCGCTGGGATTAAAGTAATAACCCCGAGACATTTGTAGAACCCTCTGCGAAGGAGCGTCTTTTTCATGGGATAGAGTTTGGTGTAAACTTTTTTAATCGTACTCCTCATTGTTTTTTGATGCAAGAGGTATCCCTGTGATATCATATAAACACAATGTATCTCAAAAATCTCGAAATCAACGGCTTTAAATCTTTTGGAAAAAAGAGTGTTTTGGAGTTTAAGACTGCGATCACTGCAATTGTAGGTCCAAATGGTTCTGGAAAATCAAACGTGGCTGAAGCCTTTAGATTTGTTTTGGGAGAGCAGTCGCTAAAAAGTATGCGAGGGAAGAAAGGTGAAGACTTAATTTTCAGTGGATCAAATGAAGCAGTCCGGGGAAATCGAGCTAGCGTGAAGCTTACTTTTGACAACAGTAAAAAGTTTTTAAATTTAGACTTCGATGAAGTTTCAATCGAGCGCATAGTTTACCGAGATGGTGGAAATGAATATTTAATAAACGGAAGCAAGGTGCGTCTTCGGGATGTACTAGAACTTTTAGCATCTGCAAACATCGGCTCAAGTGGACACCATATTATCTCTCAAGGTGAAGCTGATCGTATTTTGCATTCAAATCCAAAAGAAAGACGGGAGATGATTGAAGACGCTTTGGGAATCAAAATATACCAATACAAAAAAGAAGAAAGTGAAAAGAGGTTAACTAAAACAGAAGAAAATATAAAACAAGTAGAGTCACTTAGAAGAGAAATTGCACCTCATTTAAAGTTTCTGAAAAGGCAGGTAGAAAAATTAGAAAAAGCTGAAGAGCTTAGGCGAGAGTTTGTAAATTCTGCAAGGATTTACTTTAAAAAAGAATCAGTCTATTTACAAAATGCTCGGGAGGTAATTGTAAATAAGAAAAAAGAGCCAGAGCTAGAACTGCGTGTCTTAGAACAAAGACTCCGAGAGCTTCGTGCTTTAGTGGAAGAAGGCTTGTCTGGAAAAAGAGAAACTCCAGAGATTTTAGATATAGAAAGAAAACTAGAAGCCCTGAGAGATAAA
>CAZIMQ010000018.1:0-11055 GCA_964540495.1 uncultured Candidatus Saccharibacteria bacterium
AGCAGAGCACGCTGAAGCTCGAGCTGATTTAGTAAAAGCAGCTGAAATTAGGTATTCAAAAATTCCAAACAAAGAAAAAGAACTAGATGTAAAAGCAAAAAAACTAAAAAAACTTCAAAGTTCACGACGTATTTTGAAAGAGGAAATCACGGGGACTGACATTGCCGACATTGTTTCTCGTTGGACACATATTCCAGTTTCTAGAATGCTTGAAGAAGAAGCTAGAAAACTAAAGAGAATGGAAGAAGTTCTAAAGGCAAAAATTGTTGGCCAAGACGAAGCTGTAAAGAAAATTTCTGACACTATAAAAAGAAGTAGGGCGGGGATTGGGGATCCAAATCGACCGATTGGTTCTTTCCTTTTCTTGGGTCCAACAGGAGTTGGAAAAACTGAACTTACAAAATCTTTAGCTGAGTTTCTTTTTGACGACGAAAAAGCTCTTGTACGAGTAGACATGTCTGAATACATGGAAAAGCATTCTGTTTCAAAAATTATCGGAGCTCCTCCTGGATATGTTGGTTTTGAAGAAGGTGGAAACCTTACAGAAATTGTACGTCACAGACCTTATTCCGTGATCCTTTTTGACGAGATTGAAAAAGCTCACCCTGAAGTTTTCAACATTTTACTTCAAGTGTTGGACAGTGGTCACCTTACAGACACGAAAGGACGTACTGTGAATTTCAAAAACACGGTAATTATTTTGACTTCAAACATTGGAGCTCAGTATATTGATCGGATGGAAAAAATAGGTTTCCGAAGTGGGGACGGAGAAGAATCTCAAAGAACAGACTACGAAGATGCAAAGAAGAAAGTAATGGATTCTTTGAAAGATTATTTCCGACCAGAGTTCCTAAACAGACTCGACGATATAATTGTCTTCGATATCCTTTCTCCTGAAGTGGTTCGAAGTATTGTTGATATTCAAATTGGAATTGTAAAAACCCGATTAAAAGCAAAAGAGATTGAACTTGCGCTTTCTACGGAGGCTTTAGATTTGCTTTCAAAAGAAGGTTACAATCCTCAGTATGGAGCGCGTCCTTTGAAGCGTCTAATTCAAAATAAGATTTTAAATCCTTTGGCGAACTTGATCATTTCTGAAGGTCTAGGAAAGGGGGCTCTTGTAAACATTGGTGTTAAAAACAATGAGCTTTCTTTCGATGTGCGAAAGGGGAAAAAGAAAAATCACTTTGACGAACAGTTTCTTCAAGCCAAAAAAACTAGTTCTGTGAAGTAAAAAATTCCGCTTTTTGCGGAGTTTTTTTCTTTGTGTTATTGTTGTCATTGTAAGAAATATATGCGCAGGTGGCGGAGTGGTCAATCGCAGCAGACTGTAAATCTGTCGCCCTATGGGCTACGAAGGTTCAAATCCTTCCCTGCGCACAAAAATAATGGAGCAAATTGATAAATTTGCGTAATATATTTTTCTCGTAAGGGAAGGATTTGAAAACCGGAAGTGGTATACAAGCGAGCAAAGCGAGGCTTGTCACTGAGGTGGGGTCGCAACATTTTGCAAAGCAAAATAGTTGTGACCTAATCCTTCCCTGCGCACAGAGTTGGTAAAAAGTTGCTTTTTTAGCTTCATATAGTAAGATGTTTTAACTATGTCACAAGACAGATTGATACAATTAAAAAACAAGGAAACAGGCGAGGTTTACTGGACTAGCAAAAATAAGAAGCTGGTGACTCGTAAAGTTGAACTTAAGAAATACAGCAAAAAGCTTAAAAAGCACGTTGCTTTTAAAGAGGCTAAAAAATAGTTTCGAGTTCATAAGTTTATAAGTTGAAAACTAGCCCGAAAGGGCTAGTTTTGGTATATTAAGGAAGGAATGGGCGATTAGTTTAGTGGTAGAACAGCGGTCTCCAAAACCGCTGGTGTAGGTTCGATTCCTACATCGCCCGCCAATCACGAAGTGATTTTGCCGTGTAGGAATCGAACGCCGGAGCGCACGGAGTCCGAGCACAGCAGTGCGAGGGCGCGAGGCGGTGCCCAGACCAAAAATTTGTGACTGACAAATTTTTAAGTCGCGGAGGATTTCCTCTTCAAACTTTTAAAAAATAAGTTTGACACCTTCTCTTTTTAGATTTAGACTCCAGAAAGCCCTATGAAAACCGTACTTCTTTTTTCCACCCAACCCTACGTGGGTGCAAGCTTACAACCACATCCCTCGATCGGAGTCATTACAAACAAACCAGAGGAAGTGGAAGCAGCACTCCGGAGCGTTCACAGAGTCGGCAAAAACGAAGAGATTAGTCAAAAAGTACTCGAAGCCATCAAAGGGATCGCGGATACTGAAATGGCCAATGTTGAATATTGTTGAAATTTCAACACCTCTCTTTCACCCACAACCCCACACAAAGGGGTTTTATTTTTACCCCCTCTTCGCCTCTCTTCTCATTTCTATATTTGTTTCTCTCTTTTTAATATTTTCTCTTTTATCAAATTTCTTTTTTCCTTTTGCGAGAGCAAAAGAGAGTTTCACTTTTTTTCCTTTTTCAAAAAAAGAAAGTGCTGGAGCAGAAATACCCTGCGCTTCAGTTTTTTCTGAAAGTTCTTTTATTTCTTTTTTTGTAAGTAAAAGTTTTCGAGGGCGACGCGGGTCAAAATTTTCTGGAGCGTTTGCCTTTTGAAATGCTGTTATTTCTGCTTCTACTAAGAAAGCTTCCCCTCCTCGGACAATCACATAAGCACCGTTTAAACTTCCATGGCCTGCTTTTACACTCTTTACCTCAAAGCCCAAAAGCTCTACTCCCGCTTCAAACTTGTCGAGTATTTCATAGTTAAATCCGGCTTTTTTGTTGTTCACTAAAGACATACATGGATTATAGCAAGTTTTCGCTTGACTTAAAAAAAACAAAGCATAGGATTTTATTAGGTCCTTTTTTTATGAATATCACACTAGAACTTATCCAAAGAGCACAGTTGGAAGAGCAGGGTGCAATTACTACACTTTTTACGGAGTTATTCAAAGCGCTAACATACACAGAAATCACAGCTTTTTTAAGAGGCAGTGGTGAAAATGTAGATGTTGCTTTGGTAACACTCCAAAAAATGTTCAGGAATCTACCAAACCACGAGTTCGAAAGTCTAGAACGGTTTATCAGTTGGGTATTTAAAATTCACCATAATACTGCAATTGACTGGATCAGGAAAGAAGAAGCTCGATCGCATATAAGATGTAGAGAGTCTCCATACCAGGAACCAACAGTTCCAGCAACAGACTATGAGAGAAGAGATTTGTTTCGAGTGGTATATGATCTTATAAACAAGAACAAAAACCCACAAACACGCAGAATCCTACTCTTAGACTTCGCTGGGTATTCAGACGAAAAAATTGCAAGGAAGCTACAGCTTCCAGAAGGCACAGTGAAAAGTATTCTGCGAAGAGCTCGAAAAAAAATACGAGTGCACCTAGAAACCCTAGAAGCTCCACAAAACTCCTAAACCAGGAGTTATTTTTATTTTACAAAATTTTCTAAAATCTTTTCTTCAAACTGTACAAAATTTAAAAGATTGTTTCGGACCATTACGCTTTCAATTTTCTTGTCGACGCCAGTTGCGATCAAAAGACCGATCAAAATGAAAATCAAGCCAAGAGTTTTTTTAAACCAACCTTCTGGATCTGCGTATTTTTCAAGACTACCCGCCAGTTTTTCTCCGAGTTTTGCAATCAAAAGTAAAGTTACAGAAAGTCCGAGAGCGTACGCTGTGAGATAGACTAAACCTTTTAAAAAACTTTCAGGCAAAACTGTTGCAAGGATTAAAAAGTAAGTCGGACTACACGAAGCAAACACAGGACCAAGAGAAGCCCCTATCAAAATGTCTCCTTTAAAACTTTCTTTTTGCAAACCTTCTGCTACAAGCTGGTTGGATTTTCTTCCTAAAAATAAATTGACTCTTAGATAGATTTTTTCAAACGTTTTTGGGAATAGCATCGAAAGCCCAAAACCAATCACAATGACGCTAGAAAGAGCTTTCCAGAAATATTCAGGAACAGTAATAAAGACACTTGAAACTTTTAAAGCAAGAGTGAAGATCACTAAAGAAAAAGCTAAAGACAAAACCACAACGAGCGCTTTGTATTTTCTTTTCTGTCCGGAAAGCGAACCACCAACAATCACAGGTAAAAGTGGGAGCGCACACGGAGCAAGAGTGGTCAAAACCCCAGCGATAAAAGATATGAAAAGTAAAATCATTTTATTAAAGTTTCTCTATGGCTTCTTTCAAACTTCCGCCCGCCCATTTTTGGAGCATTTCCCCTTTTGAGTTTACTTCGACAAAAGTGTGTTGAAGAGCCACACCATACTTTTTCCGAAGTTCAGTTTCAGTGTCAAAATCAACCGAAAGAAAAAGAATCTCTTCTGGAATTTTAATTGTTGGGAGCTCGAGCATAAGCTCGTTACAAGTAACACACCAAGTAGCGTTGAAAAAAAGCACAACTTTTTTTTGGTCTGCAAAAGTAATTTTTGATGGAGCAAATTTTTCAAATCCAGGGATTTCTGGAAGCGGTACATTTTGTACAGCTTTTTCTTTAAGAAAAAAAGCATAAACAAAAGAGACACAAAGTGCCAAAAGGATGATTGTAAGAGCTAAAAACTTTTGTTTTTTCTTTACCATTTGAATAATTATACTCTAAAACATCATGAAAGTTTGCCCTTTTTTATATTGACTTTTAAGCTAAATATGATATAATAGGGTATGAATGTACTTTTACAAAGAAGTTAAGAGAAGTGTAGATTTTGCTTGAAAATTCCCGAGTTTTTACGAATGTTAGATACGAATTTGAAAGCAAAATCTACACTTCTCTCCTATTGCCATTGGGCTTTTTGGAACAAAGATGTGAAGAACAACCATTCCGAGAGATGTCTCTCGGAAAAATCACACCAACATCCACCATGAGTGAACCAACTGCAGCTGCTCCGGCAGCACCCCAAACACCTCCCGACGCTACAAGCTCAGCACCCAGTGCTGAGCTTGGAACTCCTCCCACTCAACCAAAGCCCCAACCGCCAACACCAGTACCGGCTGATCCGACCTCGGCACCGGCTCCAGTGTTCAACTGGCAAAAAGGGGCACAGGGCTCCGGAAATAACAAACCGAAAAACAAGCCTCAACACGTCGGAAGCACCGGCGATGAAAACAGCCCGTTTCGACCCCCACCCCCAAGCAACCCGCAAGGAGGATCTGCTGATGATGATCCTACTCCAGGAAAAGATAGCGTCTGGTGGAAACACAGCGCGGTCACACTGGCTGTGTTTGGTGCCGCCATTATGATAGCTCTTGTAGCTATCACCCTCAGCATCGTCGCGATCCGCAAGGGTCCTGACGAAACTGTTCGAGCGGAAATCGCGGAGGTGACCCGCAAAAATTCCTCTCTCGAGCAAAAGTTTGGTGAGATGACCACCAAACACGACAATATGGTGACCGACTTCAGCCAAAAGCTGGAGACGGTCAAAAAACTGGCCGAAACTAAGCCGGAGCTCGACATCGACGCGATTCTCGCCAACCCGGCGGTAGTGGCAAAGATCGAGGAAGTTGTCTCAGCAAAAATCACCGAAGCCAGAGCAATGATCATTGCCGATGCTTCGGCAGAGGCTGTGTACACCCTAATCGGTGGCGGTTTCAAACTAAACTATGGAGGCGACCCAGTTGTCTTGATGGTTGAGACCACAGAAGATGGGAGGGTGAATTTTTTCATCACTCCCGACACTTCAGCTCCCGCTCCGACTTCGGCCGAGGTAGCCACCGAGGTTCCAACCTCCCAATAGGCAAGACTTCTTTGCGCACGAGCGCGGATTCCCCCAAAGGAGTCCGCGCTAATTTTTTGCCTTTTTTATATTTTCTCCCTTGTATTTTTTTACGTTAGGTGTAGTGTTTTAGATAGTTTCAACCAACCCTACACCCATGAAAAAATTCTTTTTAGGACTAATCTCATTACTGACACTTTTAATTGCTGTAGCAACTGGATATGGAGTACGCAACCTGATTCAAATCGCACAAAGTACAAGCAACGCAGAAAGCTACCTGCGTCGCACTTTGAATGAGACAGAAGCGATCAGACAAGAGGTGCGAAGCCTCTCGTCTCAACTGCACGAAATCCACAAAAACAGTAAAGCAGTTACCGAAAAGAGTTCTGAGATCAACTCGGAAATTGCCAAACTCAGTGGAAAAGCGTCGGCGATGTTAGACAAAGTGGCGTCGCTGGAAGCTAAGGCGGAGTCGTACAAAGCGCTTCCTCCACTTCCGGAACTCCTACCGCCAATACCGGAAAGCCTCCTAGATGACGTCAATCGCTTTCAAGCTGAAAAGGCAAAACGAGAAGGAAAAAATCGAACAGATCCACCCGAAAGTGATCCTTGGGGCGACTTGTTTAAAAGTATTCCCGATGAACCTCCTCCTCCACCAGAGGAACCAGAGACTCCAAAGACCACAGGAAAAAATCGGCTGAGCGTCTAATCCAACAACCCCTTAAATCAAGAGGGGTTGTATTTTTTAGCTTTTTTTCTGGTTTTTTGCTATATTAATGTTTATATTAAAGGTATAAATTAAAAAAACTTTGGCAGATATAACACATAGAGCAAACGAAAAAATAAGAGCGCGCGAACTGCGGGTTATTGGCGCAGATGGTGAAAACCTCGGAGTCCTACCCTTTGCAGAAGCCCTCGAAAAAGCAAAAGCTCTCGGCTTAGATTTGATTGAAATATCACCAAACGCAGTACCTCCTATTGCAAAAATTGCAGACTACGGAAAATTTCTTTACGAAAACAGTAAAAAACTGAAAGCTCAGAAAGCTAAAGCTCACACTGTAGAAGTAAAATCTGTACAAATTAAAATGGGTACTGGAGATCACGACCTAGAGCTCAAAGCTAAAAAAACTAGCGAATGGCTAAAAGAAGGTAATAAAATCAAAATCGATTTGTTCCTTCCTGGAAGAAGCAAGTACATGAACCAAGACTTTTTAAAGGAAAGATTGGATAGGATTTTGAAACTTATCTCAGTTCCCTACAAAGTGACTGACGAAGCCAAAAAGAGTCCAAAAGGGCTTTCAATGATGATTGAAAAGGAGAAGTAGAGGAAGCTTTTAAGCTTCTTGGCTTAGAGCTTTTAGCTAAAAAACTCTTTAAATTGGGGTTTTCACTGAAAGCTAAAAGCCGAAAGCTCTAAGATGGATAAAAAGTGGACAAATCCACGGGTATCTAGTAAGATACACCTGTTTGGAAGAAGCCTCCATTTAGACCCTCAAAAAGCGGGTTGTAGTTGAGAAATTCTCTAAAATCAAAGAAAAACATGTTAAAAACAAACAAATCATACACAAAACGATTAAAAGTCAGTAAAAATGGCAAAATCAAAGCTCGAAAAGCTGGTCAAAACCATTTCAATGCAAAAGAGTCTCGTTCAAGTCAGCTTGCAAAAAAGCGACAAGGTAACTTCGTAATGAGCCAGAGAGACAAGAGACGATATATTATAAGTTAGTAAAAGACTGAAATGACAAGAGTAAAGAAAGGGGTAAATGCCCTAAAAACAAGACGAAATGTCTTGAAAAGAGTAAAAGGATTCCGTTTCGGACGAGGAACCAAAGAAAGACAAGCTTACGAAGCAATCGTACACGCTGAAAGTTATGCATTTGCACACCGACGAGACAAGAAGAGTAACATGCGAAAACTTTGGAACGTACGTCTTTCAATCCCTCTAAAAGAAAACGGCCTATCTTACAGTAAATTCATAGGAGCACTTAAAAAAGCAAACATCATACTTGATCGAAAAATTCTCTCAGAGCTTTCAATCGAAAGCCCACAAACTCTAGAACGAGTAATGGCAAAAGTAAAATAATACAAAAAAAACCGCCCTTTAGAGAGCGGTTTTTTGTTTTTATGTTTTTGTATAAGGATCTTTACAGTGAGTATCGTTGATTTTCTTCTTCTTGATCAAATCAATCAATCTAGAAACTAAAGTTTTAGGGTCCCGATCGTAAACCACACTTGCTGTATTTCTGTGACTTTTACTTAAAATCGAAGCAATTTCTTCGTCTGTGTCCCACTCGTCGCTTTGCAAAACTCCTATTGGCTTCTCATCTTCGTAGGCAATTGCAAATTCATGAAAAGTCCCAATCTGACCTGGGCCATTTATTATCGCATCCGACGACCTTGTCAAAAGCAAGTCTCGTCCTGGAAAACCGAACCCTGTGTAAATGATTGTGTCCATGAAATCAATTGGTAGTTTGTAGTTTTCAAAATGTTCTTTTTCGTTTTTTGCTGGAGAAAATCCTATTGAAATTCCACCCACCTCTTTGGCTCCCATTGCAGCCCAAAAAGGAAAACCTGTTGTAGCTCCCGTAAGTAGAACTCCTCCTTGAAGGACAATTTGTTTTCCTAATTCTTTTCCAAATTCATGTGAACTTGGGGAAAGATGAGCCATTTCAGATGCACCAGAAACACAAATTTTGAATTTGAAATGCTCGTGGCGATCTGGGTGAATATTACAAACTTCCATTTTATTTTGTTTAGAAATCTAAAATAACCTCCTCCCCTTCTTTCGGGTGATGTGCAGACACACCAACATAATCTTGAATTCTTTGAGCCAAAAAGAGAGAAGATTTTGGTTCTCCCATCACTGGAAAAACTTTTTTTAATGTATCTTTTCCTTTTTCTACAAACTCAATAAGTCTTGTGGAATCTTTGTGTGAAGAATACCCGTCGATCATTTCTACTTTAGCCCTTACTTCTACCTTGTCTCCAAATATTGAGACATGTTTTTCGCCATTTTGAATATGACGACCTAAAGTACCAAGTGTTTGGTAACCAATAAGAAGAATCGTGCTTTTTGGATCTGGCAAATACTGGGCTTCGTGGTGCACAATTCGCCCGCCGTTAGACATTCCAGAACCCGCGATTATGATTTTAGGATTTGGAACTGTGGCAAGATTTTTAGAATCTTCAGTCGAAAGAATAAGCTTTAGACGAGGAAAACTAAAAATATCATCCCCTTTTTCAATTTTCTTTTTTGATTCTTCGTTAAAATTTTTATGAAAATTTCTATAAACTTCTGTAACTTTAATCGCTAAAGGAGAGTCTAGGAACACCGGCATCGAAGGTACCCGACCTTCTTCTACAAGACTATTTATTTCAGACAAAACTACTTGAGTTTTTTCTAAAGAAAAGCAAGGGACAATAAGCGCTCCTCCTCTTTTGTGAGCGTCTTCAATAACGTCTTCCAAACGACTTTTTCGTTGTTCTGTAGATTCGTGATCTCGATCTCCATAAACACTTTCCATAACCATATAATCAACACCGATAATGTCTTCTGTATCTTTTAAAAGAGGTGTTGGTGAATTCCCTAGATCTCCAGTAAAAATAATTTTTCTACCATTTAAAGTAAACTCAAACATCGCAGAACCTAATATGTGCCCAGCATCTTTTGCAAACACAGAAAGCCCTCCATGAAGCTCAATCGGCACATGGTAAGGGATTTCTCTCCATAAAGAAAGAGAGTTTCTGATATCATTTTCATCGTAAAGAGGAGGAAGATTGTCTTTTTCTGATTCACGAGCAAGAAGCCTTGCAGAGTCCTCAAGCATGAGTGGGGCTAATTCTAGGGTTTCAAGGGTTGAAAAAATTTTTCCTTTAAAACCTTCTTTTACAAGCTTAGGTACTCGCCCAATATGGTCAATGTGTGCGTGGGTGACAAATAGATAATCAATAGTCGATGGATCGTAAGAAAATTTTTGTCTATTTCTCTTTGGAGCATCTTTTGTTCCCTGTTCAAGACCACAATCGATCACAATCCTAACAGGCTTTTCATCACCCTCTGGAAGAGTTTCAAAAAGAAAATTCGCACCTGTCACCGTTCCTACTCCTGACACAAAAGTAATCTTCGCTTTTTTTGCTGTAGTTTTGTTTTCCATTTTTAACTAATTTTCTTTTAAGAAATAATAATACCCCGCTAGAGCACCTAGAGCATCGGAAACAAAATCTCCGATGGTATCTATCCAGTACACCGAATCACTGAGAGATGTAAGCCCGGAAACTTCCTCATAGACCTCCCAAAGTCCACCGATAACCAGTGTAAAAAACAGAAGCTCTGTAATTTTTCTTTGAGCCGAAATTTTTCGTGTGTGATGACCTAAGATCAAAAATCCGATCAACGAAAGAATTAAACCTCCTAGAAAATGATTTGGAACATCGATCCAGGGAGTAGACCAGAAGAGATGGAGCTTTGTGGTAAAAAGAAAACTCACAAGTAACACTGAAGAAAAGCCTAGGGTTAAAATTAAAATAAATTTTCTTTTAGAAATCATATGTAAATTTTATCATGGTTTTTGAAGTGATAGTAGTCTAATAGCAAGTAGAAAATTTTAGTTGCCTACGGCATCAAAAATCTTTCTACATGATTTTTGTGGTGCAAAAATCAAAAAATCCCCTGAGTGGGGATTTTTTTTAGGTTATCGAAAGTTGTATTGTGCCTAACGAAATGATAGGTGGGTGCCCTCGACAATAGTCCAAAGACAATTGAAAGTTAAGCTCCCGAACAATACAAACAAGTTAAGACAATATATTCGATAACCTGAGTATATTATACACCAGATCAAATTAAGAGTATATCGGATTATTCCATTATTCCGTCCAAGTTCACGTCGTAAAGAATTGCTTCATTTACAAGTCTATAATCAACAATTTCTTCTGGTTTTAACCAAAGAGCAATTTCTCTTTGGGCTTCTTCTACAGCATCTGAACAGTGAATAAGGTTTCGTACCGCTCGATCATCTACAGCTGAAATTGCGTAAGAATCTGAAGTTAAATCCCCTCGGATTGTTCCAACATCACTTGTTGCAGGCTCAGTACCTCCAACAAGTTTTTTTACTACACCTACAGCTTGATTTCCTTCAATTACCATCATCACTACAGGTCCCGCTGTCATGAATTTCACAAGAGCCCGAATGATATCTTTACCATATTCAAGAGCTTCTTTTTCAACAGGAAGCCCTGCTGCTGTTCTATCGTTTACGATGTTTGTTCCTTTCTTAAGAAACCAAGCGTCGTCTTTGTTATAATGATCCCAAA
>CAZIMQ010000019.1:0-7108 GCA_964540495.1 uncultured Candidatus Saccharibacteria bacterium
AACGTCCAACTAAATGACGGTAGCTTCAATCAGTTTTATAGTGAGGAATACAAGAACACTTCTTCCGTCCTAGAAAGAGATTTTGGTTTAGAATTTCAAGGTAAAAACTACAACCCTCAATCTTTATCTCAAGCAATGGACACAGCTGACCAAAGTGATTTGTTTGCTCGTGATTGGGAAGACAGCCTTTGGAAACTTTCTCAAGGGAAAGAAGGAACACCAGAAGGAGATGCAATATTTAACGCAATGAAGGCTAACTATGAAGGAAACGCTACTCCGGAACAAATGGCTTTACTTGCAAAATTAACTGCAGAAAATCCTGATATAGTGAAAAAAGTTACAGAAGGAACAAACGCAGCAGGACAACCAAAAGAAAAATATGTTTCAAAAGATTATAAAGAAAAAATTGATTCAGGAAACACAGCTGAAGAAAAGAGTGAAGCAAACGCAACCGTGACCGGGGGAGACAGCGGTCTGTGTTCTTTGTGGGATTCAGGACCAGGTCTTGGACTACTTAGTGCAGCTCTTCCTGTTGCAGGAGCTGTTGCTGGAAGCATGTTTGGTAATGGAAATATTTTAAATTGCGTAGAGCAGATACTATACGTGATTCTTTATATATTATCTATTGTTCTGGGATTTGTAGGAATGCTTTTCAATACTGTATTTGATTACACAATAATCGGAATGTCTGATTTTGTTAAAAAACTTACAGTTATTAATTCTGCTTGGGAAGTTTTTAGAGATTTATCAAACATACTTTTTATTTTCCTTCTTCTTTATCTTTCAATTCAGACAATACTTCAAACAAACAGCGGGGAAGTCAAACACACTTTAAGCAAGTTAATTATTGTTGCGCTTCTTTTAAACTTCAGTTTATTTTTTACAAAAGTAATTATCGACAGTTCAAACATACTCGCTATTAGTATCTACGAAAAAGTAGCACCTTCGGATGGGGCTTTTAAATTAGGAGATGCTTTCATGTCGACTTTTAACTTTCAAAAATGGTACGTACGGTCTGGGTACACAGAAAACAAAGGGGCTGCCAGTGGAGATTTCCTAGGGGTTAAGTTTGACCAAAACGCAGCAAGAAGCTTTGCGGCAGCCACAGACACTTGGTCTACGTTTATAATGGGATCAATCATGATCGTTATTGCAATTTTTGTTTTCATAGCTGTAATTGCAATCTTTCTTAAACGTCTCGTTGTTTTAATACTACTCATGGTTACAGCGCCACTTGCTTTTGTGGCGAGCATCTTTCCAAAAACTTCTGGTATGGCTGAAGAGATGTGGTGGGGAAACCTCATAAAAAACGCTTTTTATGCACCCCTTTTTATGATGTTTATGTGGGTAAGCCTTAGAATATTAAACGAGGAAAGTTTTAAAAATCACATATTTAAAGGTGATGATTTTATCTCTACTATTTTTGGATTTACAATCGCAATCGCTTTTCTTTTAATTTCTCTCGTTGCAGCAGAAAGCCTACATGTTGCTGGAGCCCATACAGCAATGCAGTGGTACACAGGACTTCAAAGTTGGGTTGGGAAAAACACCATCGGACGAGCAGCTTACAACCTACTTGAAAAAAATCATCCTGTAGGAGGTAAACTTTACGAATGGTCTTCTAGTAAAAACCCAATAGTAAACACCTTTGCAAGATTTGGAAAACACGGACTACACAACGTCGCAAATAAAAATTTCGATAAAATTCCAGGTACTGGAGGAGGACACGGCGATCATGGTCACGGAGACTCTCATGCTCAAGGAGGTTACGCACAAAAACTAAAAGATGACGTGGCAGAAAGACAGAGTTTCAGAGCCGATGATCAAAAAGACAATGCGATGAAATGGGTAGAAAGTTTTGATATACGACCAAACTTAGTTAGCGTAGATAGCGACGGTAAATTCACAATGGCAAAAAATGCTGGAAATTCTCATGAATTAAAGGTGTTAGAGCAAGACTATGAAAGCATGTCTTTGGAAGATAAAGCGGAGTACATGAGGGCTGCGAAGTATCAAATCGAAGATTTAAAAAGCACAGGAAAAAAAGAAGATTTGGAGAAAGCTGGAAGATTACAGGCTGTTGCGGACCACATGAGATACAAGAGAACTGATGCAAAAGATCAGGAACAGCTAACCAGAAAACTAGAGGGTGCTTTAAGTGTAGATAAAATCAGATTCGACGAGATCTTAGGAAGAGTTCAAAAAAGTGGATACAAAAATGCAGACGTACGAACACTGGAAGCAGAGATGCTAGCTGACCGAGGTGCTCAAATAATTGAAATAAATGGTAAGAAAGACACTACCGAAAATCATTACAGACAGGCAATGTCAGCAATAGCCCCACTTCAAAATCTTTATCAAGGAATGTCTTCAAAACAGAAAGAAGGGTTACGCCCTAACCAATTTGCAAACGAACATGTAGTTGCAATCAACAAAGTAATTGACATCGAACAGCTTCAAAGAGGAAATAAAATGGGAGATACCGAAAGAGGGGTTGTATCACAAGTAATAAACGAAGGAGTAAATAGAATAAACGCTTACGCAAAAGCTATTACCCCAGGAGGCGATTCCTCAGATCTATTAAACATAATGAAAACCTTCTATATAAGAAAAGGAAAAAAAGTACCAGAGACTGCTGATGGAAAAGTGGATGTAGAAAAAATCAAAGAAGATTACAAAGAAACAATGCTGGCGGAAGATAACAGTTACAGAGAATATGCAAAAAATAACGGTCAAAGATTCTTTAAAATTGACAGTGAAACTGTACATAAGAAAATAGTTGCTGAAATTGAAGAAAAAATAAAAAACCAAGCCGCCCCAAAGACTAAAACTAACCAACCAAAAAACAAAAATCCCAACAATGGTACTAATGGCTATAGTGTAACTTAAGATGAAATATACAGTAGATCAATACAACTCAATATTTTCTAAACTACCACAAGGAATTCGGGATGTTTTAGCGCTGTATTCAACTAATCAAAAAATTTTTTCTATTGGAGAAAGACACAAACTACACATAGATCATCAAGGAATTTTAAATGATCTAACCATGGATGTAATGATGGGAATTTTACCTTCAGCAAAATTTATTGAGGAATTAGCAAAAGAAACAGGCATACCACGACTTGAAGCAAGCACAATCGTCCACGATATAGATGAAGAAATTTTTAAACCAATAAAAGAATTGATGGTAAAAACTTACGCAGGAGAAGCTCCTTTCCGACCAAAAAGTTCACTAAAATCTACACACGAAGATGAAGACCCTGACGGTATACACAGAGATGAACTACTAAAATCGATCGAAGAGCCTGAAATTTCTCAAGTAAAAAAGTGGCGGTCTGACGGCACGATAGAATCTATTGTGACATTTTCTGACACAAAAGAATTTTCAAAAACTCCAGATCCAGAAGTATTTAAGAAGACAGAACCTACAACATCCCTAAACCTAAGCCAAACACTAAAAGAGAGTAGGGAAAGACTATTAAATTTAATATCTTCAAAAAAACTTGATTCAGTAGTAACGATGAATCCTCATGAAAAAAAAGAGGGAGAATTACCAACTCCACCAACTTTTATATCAGAAGAAAAAGCTCCAGAAATTAAAGTTATTGAGAAACCAATTGAAGTTCAGAAAATGCCAGAAAATCCCTTTATAGTAACACCTTCCAAAGCAGACTCTTTACCTAAACCTGTTCTACCACCACCTCCAGTACAAGAATTCATTGTTCCTAAAGCAGAAATTAACACGATTAACCAAATTCCAAAACCACCTGAAGTAGTCTTAACAAAACCGCAGGAAATCACACCAGAAACAGCTCCCAAAATACTCCCACAAACAACCCATGTTCCAGAAATAATAGTTTTACCAAAAGAACCACCTATTCCGCAAAAATCACCTATAATTAATACAGAAAAAGTTTTTAACGTAGTAGACCCTTATAGAGAACTATAACCATGCAGTACCAAGTTCCACAATTTATAGAAGTCGAGGACAAAATTTTTGGTCCACTGACCTTTCGACAGTTCGTCTACCTGGTAGGAGGTGGTTCTCTTTGTTATTTACTAATTCGTTTTATTCCTTTTCCTTTTTCAATAATTTTTATTATTCCTGTTGGGGGGTTTGCCTGCGCACTTGCTTTTTACAAGATAAATAACAAACCTTTTATACAAGTAGTTGAATCCGCGGTAAAATTTTTTATTCAAGGAAAACTATATATTTGGAAAAAAGAAAACAAAAAAATAACCCCTGAAGTAAAACAAGAAGGGGAACTAGTACCGAAGGTTTTTGTACCAAAACTTTCAGAATCAAAACTACGAGACCTTACATGGAGCTTGGACGTTCACGAAACTATTTACTCAAAAGAAGCAGGGCTTACAAGCAGGGAAGTAAATAAAGAGGTTATGGGGAAAGAAAACAACCTTTATGCATTTAAAGGGCTTTCTTCTGATATAATTAAAGAAAATTAGATATTAAACATGCCAGCAACAAAAAGTTCACAAGAATTTATTCCAATAAAAGAAATACGCGATGGTGTCGTAATCTTAAAAAACGGCGGTATTAGGGGGGTAGTGATGACTTCGTCTATAAACTTTGCTTTAAAAAGCGCAGAGGAACAAAATGCAATTATTTACCAATTTCAAAATTTCTTAAACTCTCTTAATTTTTCTATACAAATATCAACACAATCACGCCGTCTAGATATTAGACCTTACCTCGCTCGATTAGAATTAGTACTTCGCGACCAAACAAACGATCTTTTAAAAATTCAAACTCGTGAATACATAGAGTTTATAAAGAGTTTTACAGAAAGTGTAAGCATCATGACAAAAACTTTCTTTGTTGTGGTTTCTTACACACCTGCGCTTATTTCTAAAAGTAAAAGTACTGGGATTTTAAACCAATTTTTAGGAAAAAAAAATGAGAAAAAAACAGACGTTGAAAAAAACAACGATAATTTTGAAGAAAGCAGAACTCAGCTGATCCAAAGAATGGAAGTGGTAATCCAAGGACTTACACGAATGGGCCTACGCTCAGTTCCTCTTGGTACAGAAGAGTTAGTAGAACTTTACTACAAAATATTTAACCCAGGAGACACCGAGAAACCGATCAACATCAGTGATCTAGCACAATAAAAACACTAAAAGAAATAATTACTACAAAAAAATGTCACTTATTGGAAAATTTTTAGGAAAAGAGGAGCAACCAAAAGAATCGCCGATTACGGCTATTTTACCGAGTGAAATATACAATGCCGGTGTTTTGGAGCTGAAAGACGTAATCGCGCCTTCTGCTTTAAAAATCACACCAAGAGAATTGAACCTAGGGGACAAAATTGCTCGTACTTTTTTTGTGATTTCTTACCCTCGTTTTCTTACAGAAAGCTGGTTTGCTCCAATCATTAACCTAGATAAAATTTACGATATTTCCATATTCATTCACCCAATTGACACTGCTCAAATTTTAAAACAATTTCAAAAAAAAGTAGCTGAGGTACAAAGCCAAATTGCAACAAGAGAGAGTAAAGGCCTTGTGCGTGACCCAATGCTCGACACAGCATACCAAGACCTAGAAAGTCTTCGTGACCAACTACAACAGGCACAAGAAAGGCTTTTTGATGTAGGTCTTTATATCACCCTTTACGCAGACACAAACGAAGAGCTAGATAAACTAGAGTCTGAAATAAAATCTATTTTAGAATCCCGTCTTGTTTACTTAAAACCTTCTCTTTTCCAACAAGAACAAGGATTTCGAAGTGTAATTCCACTATTAAACGACGAGCTTTCTGTACACTCAAAACTAAACTCTTCTCCACTTTCTAGTATCTTTCCATTTATTTCTTTTGACCTTACATCTGACAAGGGGATTCTTTATGGAGTAAACCGCCACAACTCTTCACTTATTCTTTTTGATAGATTTTCTCTTGAAAACTACAACTCAGTAACTTTTGCAAAAGCTGGAGCAGGAAAAAGTTATTTTACAAAACTCGAAATTTTACGAAGCCTAATGTTTGATGTAGATGTAATCGTAATCGACCCAGAAAAAGAATATGAATACATGGCAGAAGCAACAGGGGGGAGGTACTTCAACATCTCACTTACTTCCGAGCACCACATAAACCCTTTTGACCTTCCAGGAGCCAGAGAAGATGAATCAGGTGCGGACGTTTTGCGTTCTCACATCATCAATCTTGTTGGGCTTTTCCGAATCATGCTTGGAGGACTCACACCCGAAGAAGACGCGATCATAGACCGAGCAATCACCGAAACTTACGCATTAAAAGACATCACACCAGAAACAAACTTTACAACCGTCGATCCTCCACTTCTTTCTGACTTCGAGCTTGTGCTTGCTGGGATGGATGGGGGAGGATCTCTTGTACAAAGACTTGAAAAATACACCAAAGGAACTTGGTCAGGGTTTATAAACAAACCAACAAACGTAGATATCAACAAAAAGTTCGTAGTGTTTTCACTTCGAGACATGGAAGACGAATTGAAGTCTGTTGCTATGTATATCGTAACTCACTATATCTGGAGCGCTGTCAGACAAAAATTAAAGAAAAGACTTCTTGTAATCGACGAGGCATGGTGGATGATGAAATCAGACGACACCGCTTCTTTTCTTCTTGGTCTTGCAAAAAGAGGAAGAAAATACTACCTTGCACTTTCCACAATCACTCAAGACGTGGAAGACTTTTTGAAAAGCCAGTACGGACTTCCAATTATCACCAACTCATCTATTCAAGTTTTACTAAAACAATCTCCTTCGGCAATCGACAGCGTTCAAAGAACTTTCAACCTTACAGACGAAGAAAAATACCTCCTTTTGGAATCTGACGTAGGGGAGGGAATCTTTTTCGCAGGACTTAAACACGTAGCAATCAAAGTTATTGCTTCTTACACAGAAGATCAAATCATTACCTCGGATCCAGCCCAGGTTTTAGCTATGAAAGAGCAAAAAAGAAGAGAAGAAGGAGGATTAGGAACCTAAATGGAAGAAAACAAAAAAAACCAAAGCAAAGTAGGGGACTTGATAACAGTTCTCGTGCCAACAGCGCTTGTTGCTGACGCTTTAAGCCTGATTCCATTTGTGGGTAACTTTGTGGGG